>NZ_JBPGXO010000002.1:0-194482 GCF_056755555.1 Luteibacter sp. SVR4-7G
AGATGTGTATAAGAGACAGCTCCTACAACCGTCGCGTCGACCGCGGCCGGTGCCACAGGCGCGGAAGCGGCGGCTCCCGCAAGCAATGCCAACTGTTCCCGCATGATCTGCATCTGCTGCGCGATCACGTCCTGGACCAGTCCGCCGCCGGTGGCCAGCGCCACCGGTGCCGCCGCCATGGCCGGAGCGGTAACGGCCGCCGCCACGGGCGCCGCCGGCTGGGCTTCAGCCGGCAACAGGCGATCGATATGTGCCGCGAGCCGTTCGAACGACGAACAGCCGTCCATCAGTTCGCGGAAGGTGATCTTCAATGCGTAGGTCTTCTGCAACTGCAGGGCGACCTGGGTCAGGGAGAGCGAATCGAGTCCCAGTTCGATGAAGTTGGACGCCGGATCGACCCCCTCGAGTTCGGTTCCCGACACGTCCTCGAATAAGGCGATGAGTTCGCCGGCAAGGCGCTGGGAACGGTTGCTGGTGGCGGGTGCGGAAGTCATCGGCATGGGGAGCTCCGGTACGACGGGAGAAACGGCGGCGGGCGGCGCGACGGGCGCCACGGCGGCGATGGGCGTGATCGAGGCCGGCAGCCTGGCGTCGATCCAGTGCCGCTTGCGCTCGAAGGGATAGGTGGGCAGGCGCACGCGGCGGCGCTGCTCGCGATGGTCGAAAGCCTGGGTGGCCACGCCGGCGCCGGCAGCCCACAACGTGCCGGCGGCGGCGAGCCATGCGGCGCGCTCGTCGGCAGGACCGTCGCCGAGCGAGGCGACGATGGTGCGGCCGCGGCTCTGCGCATGCTGGCGTGCGAGCAGGGCGAGGCTCGGGCGCGGGCCCACCTCGAGGAAGGCGTGCGAGTTGTCTTCCAGCGCATGCAGCAGCGCCGGCGAGAAGCGCACGGTGTGGCGGAGGTGGTGCGTCCAGTAATCCGGCGACGTGGCTTCCGCTTCGCTGAGCAGCGTGCCGGTCAGGGTCGAAACGATCGGCGTACGCGGCGCGGCGAGCGATACCGCCGCCACCTCGGCGCGGAAGCCCTCGAGCACCGGATCCATCATGGCCGAGTGGAACGCGTGCGAGGTATGCAGCATGCGGCAGGCGAGGCCTTCCGCTTCCAGCGCGGCGCGGAAAGATTCGACCGCATTCGTGGGGCCCGAGACGACACTCGCGTTGGGTGCGTTCTCGGCAGCAAGAGAAAGAGCGTCCGGGAGCCGAGCCCGCAGCTCGGCGGCTCCCAGACGAACGGAAAGCATCGATCCGGCCGGCAGCACCTGCATCATGCGGCCGCGCCGGGCCACCAGGCGCGCGGCGTCGGCCAGCGGCATCACGCCTGCGAGCACGGCGGCGACGAACTCGCCCACGCTGTGGCCGATCATCGCCACAGGTTCCACGCCCAGGCTCATCCACAGGCGGGCGAGGGCATATTCGAGGGCGAAGGTGGCCGGCTGGGTCAGCGCCGTGGCCTTCAGCGCTTCCGCGTCGTCGGCAAACATGCGGTCGCGCAGGTCGAAGCCGAGCTCGTCACGCAGCGCGAAGGCGACCTCGTCGAGCGCGCCGCGGAAGACCGGTTCGGTCGCGTGGAGTTCGCGGCCCATGCCCGCGTACTGCGAGCCCTGGCCGGGGAAGAGAAAGACGATGCGCGGTGCCGGATCGGCACAGGCGCGGCACACGGCAGCCGCTGCGATGTCGCGAAGCTTCGTCACCGCGTCGCTGGTCGACACGGCCACCAGGTGCGTGCGCTGGGTGAAGGCCTTGCGACCGCAGGCGAGCGTCCACGCGGTATCGGCAAGGTTGCCGTCCGGGTGCGCGGCAAGATGGTCGGCAAGCCGTGCGGCGGCGTGGCTGAGCGCGGCCGGCGTGCGTGCGGACAGCAGCAACAGCTGGGGGCCGCTCGCAGCGTCGGAAGGCGCGCGTTCCGGCGCCTCCTCGAGGATCACGTGCGCATTCGTGCCGCCGACACCGAAAGAGCTCACGCCCGCGCGCAACGGGCCGCCGGAGGTGTGCCACGGGCGCAGCGAGTCGTTGACGACGAAGGGCGATCCGGCAAGGCCGAGACGGGGATTGGCCGTCTTGAAGTGCAGGGAAGGCGGCAGGCGGCGCTCGCACAGGGCGAATGCGGTCTTGATGACGCCGGCGGCACCGGCGGCCATCACGAGATGGCCGACGTTGCTCTTCAGCGAACCCAGCGCGCAGAAGCCCGTGTCGGAGGTGTGCTGGCGGAAGGCACGCGTGAGCCCTTCGAGTTCGATGGGGTCGCCAAGCGGCGTGGCGGTGCCGTGCGCTTCGACATAGGAAATATCGCGCGGCGAAACGCCCGCATCGTCCAGCGCCATCGTGATGACGGCGGCCTGGCCGGCGGCGTTCGGCGCGGTGAAGCTGGCCTTGACCGCACCGTCGTTGTTCACCGCCGCGCCGCGGATCACGGCATAGATCGGATCGCCGTCGCGCAGCGCGTCGGAAAGGCGCTTGAGCAGTACCACGGCGGCGCCGTCGCTGAACACAGTGCCCTGGGCATCCGCGTCGAAGGTGCGCGTATGGCCGTCGGGCGAGAGCATCGAGCCTTCCTGCGCGATATAGCCGCTGTTTGGCGGACAGGATATGGAGGAGCCGCCCGCAAGCGCCATGTCGCAGCGGCCGGCACGCAGCGCGTCGAAGGCCTGTGCGATGGCGACCAGCGAGGTGGAGCACGCCGTGTTGAGGCTGATCGCCGGGCCGGTGAGGTTGAGCTTGTGCGCCACGCGCGTGGCGAGGTAATCCTTCTCGTTGCCGAGCATGACCTGGAAGGCGCCGAGTTTCTCGACGAGGTCCGGCCGTCCGCTGATGTGTTTCTGGAAATAAGTGGCGTTGTGCATGCCGCCGAAGACGCCTACCGGCACGGACTGGCCGTCGGGCACGTAACCTGCGCGTTCCATGCACTCCCAGCACAGTTCGAGGAACAGCCGCTGTTGCGGGTCGGTGAGCTCTGCCTCGCGCGGCGACATGCCGAAGAATGCAGCGTCGAACTGGTCCACGTCGTCCACGACGCCGCGTGCGGCGACGTAGCCCGGATCCTCGCGATCGGCCTGGCTCACGGCCGGGTCGAGTTCTCCGGGAGCGAAGAAACGGATCGATTCGCGGCCGGCGCAAAGGTTGTCCCAGAAGGCCTCGGCATCCGGCGCGCCCGGGAACCGGCCGGCGACGGCCACGATCGCCACCGGTTCCCCCGCTACCGGCGCGCCGCCCGCCAGGCGTCCTGCCAGCGCATGACGGGCGGCGCGCCCCTCGATCGTGTTCGCCACCGCGGCCGGGGTCGGCTCGGCGAAGAACCCGACCAGGGTCGGGATGGGCGACAGCTCATCGTGCACGCGGGCCATGACGCGCGCCGCAAGCAGGGAACTGCCGCCGAGGTCGAAGAAGTTGTCGTCGCGCCCCACGCTACCGGCACCGAGCACCTCGGCGAAGATCGCGCAGAGCTTCGTCTCGACGTCGCCACGCGGCGCCGCGAACGCCGCCGCCAGTTCGGGACGGCTGCTGTCGGGCGCGGGCAGGGCGCGGCGGTCCAGCTTGCCGTTGTCGTTCACCGGCAGCGCGTCCATGCGCACCCATGCGACGGGGAGCATGTATTCGGGCAGGGTGCCGGCGAGCGCATCGCGCAGGCCGCGCGCGCTCACCGTTTCGTCCGCGGCTACGTAATAGGCCACGAGGCGCTTGTCACCCGGCGTGTCCTCGCGCGCGATCACCGCCGCGGCGGTGACGCCCGGCAGGGCGCGCAGCGCGATGTCGATCTCACCCGTTTCGACGCGATAGCCGCGGATCTTCACCTGACCGTCGACGCGGCCGACGAAGGCGAGGTTGCCGTCGGGCAGCCAGTGCACCAGGTCGCCGGTGCGGTAGCGCGTGCCGCCGGCGACGAAGCGCTCAGCCGTCAGTTCCGCACGGTTGAGATAGCCGCGCGCGACGCCCGTGCCACCGATGAAGAGTTCGCCGGTCTCCCCGGCCGGTACTTCGTTGCCTTCCGCGTCGAGCACGTACAGCGAGGTCTCGCCGATCGGGCGCCCGATAGGAATGGCGCGCAAGTCGTCGGGCAGTTCATGGGGAATGGTATACGTCGTCGCGAACGTGGTGCATTCCGTCGGACCGTAGCCGTTGATCAGCGTCGTTGCCGGGAGTGCCGCGCAAGCCTTGCGGACATGCGGCACCGAGAGGGCCTCGCCACCGGTCATCACCACCCGCAGGCCGGCAAGGTTGGACGCATCGTCATCGACGATGGCATTGAACAGCGCGGCGGTGAGCCAGGCGATTTCGGCACCGTGCTGTTCCACGGCCCGGGCGATGCCGGGACCCGTCGGCACACGCTCGCCGTAAACGACGCAGGTGCCGCCGTTCAGCAGTGGTGCGAAGATCTCGAACGTGGAAGCATCGAAACCGAGCGGTGCGGCGTGCAAGACCTTCGGCGCATTGAAGTCGATGTAGTCGGAACGCAGCACCAGCCTCAGGATCGACACGTGCCGGATCTCGACGCCCTTCGGCGTGCCGGTGGAACCGGACGTATACATGGCGTAAGCCAGGTCGTTCCCGCTACCCGCCGCGAAGGGCGAAGGAAGCCCAGGGGAGGCGGACCCGGTCCCGAACGGCTGTTCGTCCTCGTCGCCAAGACCCGCTCCGCGCCACGCCTGGTCCGGCCGTTCCAGCTCGGCCACCGTGAACACCGGGACGTCATCACACTGGGCGACGTCCCGGCCTTCGTCGACGACGATCGCCGCTACGTCCGCGTCGCGCAGCGCAAATGCCACCCGGTCCGCCGGCCACCGCGTATCGATCGGCAGGTAGGCGGCCCCGGCCTTCAGCACGCCGAAGATGGCCACCACCGCCTCGACCGAACGCTCCATCAAGAGCGCGACATAGCTGCCGGGCTCCACCCCCGCCGCCAGCAACCCGCTGGCGACACGGTTGCTGCGCGCGTCGAGCTCCGCGTAGGTCAGGCTGGCCACATCCGACACCACGGCCGTGCGAGCGGCACAGCTCTTCGCCACGGCGGCGAAACGGCTGTGGACCGTGGAGGTGTCGTACCCGGCAGGGAAATGTGCAGCGCTCATCGTTCGGCCTCGTACCTGGTGGGAGAGCGCGAAGGCATAGGCCGAACGGTCGATGCGGCAACGGAGCGCCCGAGCCGGGCGCCCTGCGCGCGCCGGCCGCCGACCTTCGTTCCCGTGACGCCCCTCATCCACCCCGCCGTGCCTTCGGCTTTCATGCGATCCCCCGTCGCGCGTGCAGGCCGGATGGCCCTTCGCGTCTGTGCAATCTTTATAGCCCTGGGCATCGAGGGGGCATATACAACTGGCGCGCTAGCCGGGGTGGGCAAATGGCCGAGTGAAGGGCAAAAAAAACGCCCCTTGCGGGGCGTCAGGTCGCAACACCGACTCAGCGCCGGAACTTGAAGGAGTCCAGCCGGATGACATCCTGCGACCGGAGTTCGACGTGCCTGATCCGGCGGAGACCTCTGTCGTCGTACCTCACTTCCGTGACCCTTGCCGAATCCCCGCCGGGAATCCTGATGATGCTGCTGATGATGTTCAGCCTCGAGTCCTTGAATGAAATGGTGACCTCTCGATCGGCCGAAGTCACCGCGAAGCGCACGACGTCCCAGTTCTCATGGAAGTTCACGAAGACGGTGTTCGGATTCGACGTGTTTGGCGGGTAGCCGATATAGACGCAGTTGCCGCTGAAGTCGGCGTTGTCCTGGAAGGGATACTTCTCGACCCCCAGTTTTTCGTCGGGAGCGATGTAGATATCCGGGTTGAACTGCATATTCATCACGTCGCCAGGCCCTTCCGGAAAATAGATGATTCCGCGGCGATCGATATCGCGGACCCGGTCCTGGTCGAAATCGTACTCCCGGTCCCATCCAATGGCGGGGTCGGATACGATGATCTGCCGGGTAGCCGAGTTCCAGTTGGCACCGTTGCGAAGCACGCTGTAGTGGCAGGAAACCGCCTTTCCGCGATTTGCGGTTATCAGCGCGGCGGGGATGCTGAAATCCATGGCGATGCCCGGCGTGGCTGGCTGTTGTGACAACTGGCTTCCGGCGAAGACGCCGGTGACGATGTCGCCCGCTTGCAGTGGCGAGTTGGCCGGTACGCGCAGCGTAGCCGCGAGTGCGTCGCCAGGTAGCGTGCCGCCGGGTGCCTCGGGCACGGACGGCTCCGGGAAGACGGGCTGAGTGGTTCTCGCCCTCACCGTATAAGGCATCGAGGTGTACGTGCGCGCCGTGGCCTCGCCGCCACCACCGAATGCCACCTTGAGTTCAAGCGTGAGCAGGGCCCGGTCGGGCAGTGCATCCAGCCAGTTGCGGGTAAGAAACTTCTCGATCGGTGCCGGGGCGAGCACTGCCTCGCTGTTGGCCAGGGTCTCCGTGATTCCACCCGACATCGCCCGCAACCAGAAGACCTGCCCGTTGGCCATGAGCGGCCATGGGGCGATCTGCGCCGTCGCGTGGCCTGGGAACAGGTTGAGATCCAGGACGAAGCTGCCGTTGGCCTCCTTGAAGGAAGGCGGCGTCACGCGGGGATCGTTCGCGATGAGGTCGAGGACCTGCAGCGGATACCGGACCGATTCCTTGCGGGAAGCGCCGCGCGTCACGGTGTAGTAGACGGTGATGTTCTGGCCAAGGTAGCGCGCGACGTCGGCGGCGGGAACGTTGAAAGTCGGGCCCGCTCCGGCAGGCAGGACGGTGGTGCCGAAGGTGACGGCAACGCTGTCGCCGGGCTGGATATCCGCATTGCCGGGAAGGACGACGGTGCAGCCGGTCGGAGCGAGTACGGGATCGAGCTGTCCCCCTGGCGCCTCGTTGACGCGTGCCGCCGGCAGGTCGCCGATCACAGAGCCCTCGAGGATGCCTATCTGGCGGATGGCCGAGTTCTTGTACGGCGCCCCGTTCTTCATGAGCGTGTAGTAGACCGTCACCGTCTGTCCGGCATTCGGGACGAGCACGGATTTGTCGACTTCGAAACGCATGCCCGCGATATGAGCCGGTTGCGGCGGAGTGATGAACGATCCGCCCGCGCCGATACCTTGCCAGCTCACGAATACCATGTCCCCAGCCGGCAAGGCCGCATTGGCGGGCACGCGCACGATGATGTCCGCGCCGACGTCCTGCGGATCGAGCGTGTCGTCGGCAGCCGTGCCGTCGATGGACGGCGGCGGCAGGTCGCTGGCAGCGCTACGCTTGACCGTGAACTCGAGCGCCTCCGAAGGTACCAGGACGTCTGCCGGCGTAAGCACCTCATAACTGACGCTCACGCGGCCGCCGGCGACCTGGAGCACCTTGGCCTTCGCGACGGTGAAAGTCAGTATGTCGTTGACCGACTCATCGTTGCGCCGGGTCTGCTGGTCGGTGACCACGGTCCAGCCATCTGCGGTTTCGCCTCGCCACAACATCGTGACCCGGTCGGCGCCTGTCGCGAACGCGTAGTCGGTGCGAACCATGACCGTCGCCCCATCGGTCAGCTGATCGGGATCGAGTTCGGTGCCCACCAGTTCCTGCACGCGAGGCCTTGTCAGCTTCACGACGGTGCCGGTCACCGCCGCCCTGCACAGAGCGGACGGAATCGGCGGCGGGGGCGCACCGACAGGCTGAACCGTGTAGGAAGTGCGCGCCTCTCCGCCGACCAGCGGCACGACCTTGTCATACGGAACGCGGAACGTATGTTTGATCGGCGCCGGATTCGGCCAGGTATACGAGTACGTGGTGACGGGCAGGGCGACACCCTCCTGGGTGATGCCGGTCCACGAGAGGATGACGACGTCGCCGGGCCACGGTCCCGGATAGTCCACGACGACGCTCGCCGGACCGAAATTCAGGTCGTCGATCGGAAGGTTGCCGAAGTCGTCCGTCTCCAGGATTTCCGGCGCCGGATGGCGGCCCCCGGCGCCCGTGTCGAACACCACTTCCTTGGCGAACAGCGAGTGGTTCGAAACCACGTCGAGGATATGGTAGGTGACATAAGCGGGATTGCCTTGCGGACTGCTGACGATCGACCACGGGACATTGATCGCAATGTCCGGGCCGCGCTCCCCAAGATCGTCAGCGATGGTCACCGTGGGCAGGTTCTGCGAGCCCCACGATACCGTGAGCTTGTCGCCGCGCGTGGTGAACCTCCAGCGCGGGATCGCGATGGGAAGATCCTGCCCCGGCGCGACCACGCCGTCGAGCCCCTTGATCGGCAGCAGGTTCTCGTTGATGTTCGGCGTGGCCTGGTTCGGGTCCGGGTCCCCCGGTACGTCGAAGTCGACGATGACTTGGCGTTTGTCCGAGGTGAACAGCTCGCCCAGCACCGGCCGCAAGAGGGTGTACCAGACCTCGATCGCACCGGTGTGCGGCTCGACCTTGTTCGCGGGCACCTGGATATTCAATGGACCATTCTGGTTGGCCGGTACCACGGCACCGGCAGCGGGCAGGTTCGGGTCGTGCCAGAACACGGCGATCTGGTCGCCCTCGAGCAGGGTCAAGGGATTGATCTGCACCAGCACCCCCCTCCCAGGGAGGGGGGCGATGGCAGTGCGGTTGATTCCACCGAAGAGCAGGATGTCGGGAATATCCGGCGCCGGTGGGTTGGCGAAGGTACCGAACCTCGTTCTCATGCGTCATCTCCTTATGACGAGGCCGGAACTCAGGCCGTAGGCGGCCTGGCATCGATCACGAGCGGCAGGAAGGTGGCGTCGGTGCGGTCGGTGACCGATTCGTTGCTCCCTCCGGACGCCGCCGTGACCTTATAGGTGACCCAGGCCGACCCATAGGCTTCGGCAGTCGACGTCGGGCTCGGCTTGATCTTGCGGATCTCGTCGTAGGAAATGACGAAGTCCTTGAACCGTCGCATCACCGGCTGCGGGGGGCGATCCTCATCGTCAAAAAGACGATCGTCCTTCTCGTGCATATCCTCCTCCGTCAGCTCCGCCGTGAGTTCGAGGAGCGTGCCGGGAATGTCTGTCCCGGTACCTATCAGCCGGTTGTTGCCCTGCCAGGTCAGCTCGATGACGTCACCCTCCCTCCAGTTGAGGTACTCGTACACGCGGAGAATCGTGCCATTGCTGGCCCGCGTATAACCGAGTGCGGGGAATCCATTCCTCTGCTCCGATTCGCGGAAGTTAACGAATGGCAGGGGATTGCCGCCACCAGGCACATCGTTCAGGTCTCCCACCGTGAGCTGGGCGCGGGGCGAAAGCGCCCAGTTGACCTGGCCGGTCGCCAGATTGCGGCCGACGCGGTAGAAGATTGTCCACACGCCTGCGACGATGTCACTGTCCGGGACGATGATCTCCAGGTCGGTGTTCGGGGTTAGCACTGTTGTCTGCGCCCCCATCGCCACCCACGTGGTGCCGTCAGCGTCGAGACGGTATAGCTGCACCACGTCACCCGCCTCGAACACCTGCCGCGGAATCGCTTCGTCGGTCAGGTTGCGAATCGTCGCCTTTACCGGCGAGAGATAATTGGCGGGAATATCGTTCGGCACCGCGCCCGGGCCCGAATGCAACAATGACGGCGGATGCAGGGCATCCCATTCCGGCGTGGTCGGATCGGGGTCCGGACCGGGGGGCAGGCTTAGGTCGACGTCAACGGAGAGGGCGGGCGAATCCACACGGAAGGCGCCGCGACCCACCTGGTACATTATCGGGAACGAGAAGACCTCATCCGGCGAACCGATCTGGACAAGCGTCTCGTAGCGCACGTCGATCGTGCGGATGATGATCGTTGGATCCGGATTGTCCGGATCGGCGGGAAGGTCGCCGGAGTTCAGCGGCGGGTTCACCTGGATCGGTGGAAGGGTGGCGAGGACAAGGTAGATGATATCGCCCACCTTGGCATGGCCGAACTGAGGGATGCCGACCGAGATGGGCGTACGTCCATCCTCTTCCGTGATGAGGTCGTCGTCCGAGAAGAGAGGGACCACCGGCGGTTCAAGTTGTACGGGCGCATCGAAGACGAGCATGCGCAGTGTTTTCTTCCCCGACTCCTTCACATTCCCCGAGTAATCCCTGACCTCGTACCAGAAATCGACCGAACCGCTAGCTTGCGCGTCCAGCAGCTGCTGCAAGGTGAAGTCCACCGTGTGTGAGCTGGTGTCATCGGGCACGGGGACGACCGGGCCCGGGATGATCGGACCCGCGGGATTCGGGCCTGTTGCCTGCGTCTGAAGGTAGGTAGTGATCGTGTCCCGATTCTTCTGGTCGCTGTACGTAGCGATCGTGCCGTGGAGGATGTCGCCATCGTTGACGATGTCGTCGAGAGCGACACCTTCTTGCTCGTAGACAGGATTGAAATTGATGAGTGGAAGTTCCTGGCCGCCGGGCGGGGTCTTATCGATGATGATCTCGACTCGCTGCGATACGTAGGTATCGCCAAATCCGCTACCCATGGTGAAATGGAGCCTGTGTACGCCATCGGACAAGTTGATCAGGTCGTCGTACGGGATCTCCAGCGGAACGGGATCTGGCTCTCCTTCGAGCGGGATGCCGGCCGGGTCGCCGACGATGTTGCCGTCCACCCACAGCCAGATCAAGTCCTGCTCTTCCGTGGCATCCCATTTAGCCGCCGTGACGAGGAGGGGGCCGGTCATCTTATCGGCGGGAATGGTGCCGTCAGGAAGGGCGTCCGGGACGACGGGGCCATATTCCAACTCCGTCTCAGCGAGGAGCTCGCTGTCCGGTACCGCGAGAAGCACATCCTGCGCGCCGTGCAGCCTCGGATTAGCCTGCTGCGCAACGATGACGGTGGAATGAGTGGCGTCGCGCGGTTCGTCGGTAACGGGTTTATCACCCATGGCATCTCTCCTTGATGTGGTGTGGCTTCCGTGTCAGGCCATGCTAGAGAGCTTTTGCCGCCGCTGAAATAATCCGTTCGTTGTAGGGGCGGACGGCGCGTTTTCGGAAGCTTATGCGGCTATTCGGCCAATAACGCGAATATCGCTATCTCGGTGCCACGCAATCGTGGCATTCAGGAGAGGCAGGGTCAGGGTGCATTTTAGGACAACTCCCAATAGCCGAACTTCCTCGCGCATGATCAAATCTTCCCGATCCCCACCCCCGACACCCACACCGCGCGCCATGGACGACGCTGCCCGGTGACGCGTCTTTTCGCGCCCCGGTTGCGGAAACATCGAGGAACACCCTCATGAACAAGTCCCTGTCCGATAAATTCACCTTGAATCGCCTGTGCGCAGCCATCGCCATGGCCGGCGTCGCCACGTCTACCGCCCATGCCGGAGTAGTGAGCGGACCCGGCACTACCGTCACCGTGACGCCGACGACGCCGGTGGAGGCCTGGGACGTTCGCGACCGGGGCAGGCTGATCGTGGACGGCGGAAGCGTGCTGCGTACCGTCGTCGATTCGGGCGGCATCCTCACGATGAACGACGGCTTCGCGAGCGGATCGACGAATCGCTTCCAGTCCATCGTCGAGTTGCACGACGGCGCGTCTGCGACGATCGCCGGGGCCAACCTGGCCAATACCGGCGATGGCCGTGGATTCTCGCTGCATGGTACCGGCGTCCTTCCCGGAGGCGGTGCCGCACCGTCCAACGCCACGATCACCAGAAGCACGATCAGCGGTGGCATCGACGGCATCCTCGTTTCCGGCGGCGGCACGCTGAACGTGGACCAAGGTACGCAGGTGAACGGTCGCGGCGCGACGTCTTCCGGCGTCCGCGTATCCAATGGCACGGTCAACATCACCGGCAATTCCATCGTTTCCGGCCAGCAGAACGGCGTGATCGTCGCTGACGATACCCGCGGCATCGCCGACCTCGGCCGGTCCGTCGTGGTCGACGGCTCGACCGTGGCGGGCGTGACCGGCAGCGCCATACGCGTGCAGCGACTCGGTTCGCGCGACACCGTGGTGGACATCGGCCTGCGTAACGGCGCCATCCTTCGCGGCGGCAATGGCGTGGCTGTCGAAGCGCTGGTCGGAACGCGGGCAACGGTGGGAATTTCCGGCAGCGATATCGTGGGCGACATGCTCGCCGCAGACGGTGCCGTGCTCGACGTGACGCTCGAGGACGCTGGCGCGAGCGTTACCGGCCGGATGACCGGCGTGAACAATCTGGTGCAGCAATCCGGATCCGTCTGGAACGTCACCGGCGACTCCGACATCGGGTCATACGCCTTGAACGGCGGGACGATGGCGTTCGAGCCGCGCACGGACAGTGCATACAGCACCACGCTGGTGCGCGGCGACTTCTCCGGTAGCGGCGGCACGGTCGTACTGAACACCGAACTGAATGCTGGGGGCGATCTGACGAACCAGTATAGTGACCACCTGCTCATTGAAGGCAACGTAACCACGAGCGGAACCACGCTGATCGAGGTGAAGCCAACGGGGAGCGGCGCGGGTACCGATCGCAACGGCGACGGCATCATCGACGCCAATGAAGGCATCTCGCTGGTGCAGGTCGGCGGCGCGTCGCGCGAGGACGCGTTCGCCTTGAAGGGCGGCTACGTCGCTGCCGGTCCCTACCAGTACACGCTGCAGGCCTTCCAGCCGGGCTCGAGCGATCCTGCGCAGAACCTGCTGCCTTCCGGCAATCCTCACTGGGACTACCGGCTGGCGAACAAGGTTGTCTGCGCGGGGGGCGATTGCCCGGTAAATCCGGAGCCAGAGCCAGAGCCAGAGCCGGAGCCGGAGCCGGATCCGGATATCCCGGTCAATCCCGATCCGATTCATCCCGAGCCCGAGCGGCCCGGTCGCGTCGCGGTCGTGCCGCAGCTGCCTTCGTACCTGTCCGCGCCGGCGGCGCTGGCGACCTACGGCGACATGATGAACGACGGACTGCGCCAGCGCCTTGGCGACATCCGCCAGGGTTCGTCGCACGACCCGCTGGGGGGCGAAGTGTTTGCCCGCTATCTCGGCGGCCAGCTGCGTTACCAGTCGAATCTCTCGTTCAAGAACTACGGGTACGACTTCGACCAGCAGGTCAACGCGCTGCAACTTGGTGGCAGCCTCATCGCACTTGATGGCGACAACGGTACGCTGCGCGCCGGCTGGGCGGTGGACCACGGTACGACGCGCGTCACGCCCAAAGCGGTCGACGGCAACAGTTCCGCGAAATATCGCGCGAACGGTGTCTCCGGCTGGATCACGTGGCAGCACGGCAGCGGCTTCTGGGTGGACGGTGTGATCGGTTCAACGCGTTACCGCGGCGACGTGGGTACCGACCTGCGCGGCGCGAATGTCGGCCGTATTCGCGCCAACGGCTGGTCCATGTCGGTGGAGGCGGGCATGCCGTTCGCCCTCGGCAACGAATGGACGGTGGAGCCGCGCTTCCAGCTGAAACACCAGTCCGTCAACTTCCGCGACTTCGTGGACGGTGACGGCCTGGCGGTGAAGCTCGGCACGGCGAAGCAGACCAGCGCCCGCGTGGGTGGCCGCCTGTCGCGTACCGCGAATCCCGTCTTCATGCCGTACGTGGGGCTGGACCTCACCCATACCAGCAACGGCGATCCGCGTGTGGACGTGGCGAGCGAAGAGTGGGGTATCGCCGATCGCTTCGGTTCGGGCCGTGTCGGAAATTCCTATCGTGTCGCCGCAGGCGCGGTGAGCCAGCTCGGTCAGCACGTGCAGATCTATGGCGAAGGCACCTATCAGCGCTTCGCCGGCAGCTACGGCATGCGCGGCTGGGCAGGCAACGTGGGCATCCGCGTCACTTTTTAAGTTTGCCAGGTCCGGGGGCGCAGGGATTGCGCCCCCGGGGCAACGGAATCGCCGGTGACGGCGAACGGGTGGGTGCCGTGCTCTGGCTCAGCCCCCCAGGGAGGCGGCACCCGTGCCGCCACCCCAGATGGCCACCCGGCCGTCCGCGGTCCACACGATGAAGCCTGACGTGTTGGTCGTGGCATTGATGGCCGGCATGTTGGTGATGGAGCGGGCATCGACGATCGGACCCTGCAGTTTCAGCTGGATATCGGCGGGAATATTGCCGCCGCCATTCGCCCCGGCTTCGCCCCAGGCCACCGGGCTGCCGCTCGCCTCGCCCTCGCGGACGATGGCGAGATAGGCACGATTGCTGGTCCTTACCCCTTCGTAGTAACTGGCCAGCAACACCTGCTTCGTCGCATCGTTGATAATCGTGTCGGCCGCTCCCCAGGGCGTAATGCTGCGAATACGATCGTCCGGATAGGTGGTGATGATGCAGAAGCCGGAATCGACGGCGTGGATGTACGCCTTCCAGTCCGCTGCCGCATAAGCCCAGCCGATGCCGCCTGCCGCCGACGCCGCAGGTTCGCTTGCGGACGTCGAGGTGCTGTCGACGAACTCCTGTGCCGTATCGCCACCGGTTCCAGCCGACTGGACGCCGGTCACCGGCGAGGCCTGGACGCCCACGCTGGTGATGGCAGGCGCCGCGCCGCCATGCGCCGTGGCTCCCCAGACCCCGAGCTGCCCCTTGTTGTTCAGGCCCAGTTCGCCGCGCGGCAGGCGACGATGTTGCCGAGGGTGGCGAGCCTGCCGGCCTCGGTGTTCATCGTGCCGCCATAGCTCGGTTCGCCCCAGGCCACGGCTTTCTTGCGGCCGCTGGTGATGCAGCAGAAGGCGATCTGCGAGGCGACCACGGTCTCCGCGCCTCCGTCGCTCAGGATGCTGTCCAGCACCGTGGAGGGGACGTTGCCGCCGTAGCTCGCGTGACCCCAGGCGATGGGCGCGCCGTCGTCGTCGCGGATCGCGCAGAAGGCGTATTCATTGGCGAAAAGCTTCCGCACCTTCGCGCTGCCGGAGAGTTCCGTGAGCGCCAAGGTCGACATGGTGCCGCCATAGGATGCATTGCCCCATGCATACACCTTGCCCTTGGAGGTCAATACCGCGAAGGCCGCCTCGGTGGCGCGGATGGATACGGGCGGGTCGTTCCACAGCTTCAGGTGGACCTCGTCGGGGATCAGACCACCGTTCGCGTCGGCGCCTATCGCGCCGATCCACTGTCCCGCGCGCGCGCCGCTCTCGAGAGCCTTCTCGTAGATGAAGGCGAAAGCGTAGCGATTGGCGTACACGGAGCGGATGCCGGTCAGGGGATAGCGATTCAGCGCGGTGTTGATCGACGGCCCCCAGACGATCAGCCGGTTCGTGTCGCCGACGGGTACCAGCACGGCGAAGCCCTGTTCGATCGAGAACACGCGTTGCGCCGGGTTGCGCCGAAGGTAGGCGAGGATGTCCTGGTGCACGGTGGCGCCATAACTCGTGTGGCCGCCGAATGCCACCTGGCCCTCGCCGCCGTTGAGCATGAACGCGCGGCCTGTCGAGCCCCAGACCCGTTCGACCTCGCTGTGCTCGTCGTCGTGAATGGTGAACCGGCCGAACTGCTTGATGAACGAGTTGCGGCTTTCTTCCGCGGGGACGTCCTGGAACGCGTCCACGGAAGTCCATGGCACGGTGACGGCAGGCGTTTCCGGATCGGCCGGGGTTTCCTCGTCGGCCGCGACGGTATTCATCATCGACATCGATCCCGCCGGTGCGGTGGCGACGTTTTCGCCCGTGACGGAAGAGGCGGCATCGATCGACGGTCCGCTATCGGAACTTGCGGGAGAGCTTCCCGCGGGCCAGACATTGATGGTGATCTGCGAAGCATCCATGGCATGTGATCCTTATGGTCAGGTGTAGTGGTAGCGGTGCTTGCCGCGGCGTCCCGTCAACTGCCCGGCCATGGCCGGTACCAGTGGATCGAGTGCGCCGGGTACGATGATTTCGTTCTCGACGCTTCCGCCCCAGAGGACGCAGGAGCCGTCGACATGGCGTGCCGCAAATGAAGGACGCACGCTCGGCGTCGAGGGGTTCAGTGACGGCGGGCGCTTGATCGAATAGAGCGCGACGATCCCCCCGGCGAGCTTCTCCGCGATGCTCGGCGGAATGCGTGGAATCTGGCCCGCATCGAGTTGCTGCAGCGTCGCGCCCCAGACGGTGACGAAACCTTCCGCGCCTTCCCGGTCCGCAACGACCCCGTAAGCGCCGTTGGTACAGGAGACGCGCGTGATCCGGCTGTTCATGAGCACGTCGCGGGTAGCCTGGTTCATGCTGCCGCCACCGTTCGCCAGTCCCCAGGCCAGCACCTGGTTCGTGGCGCCGTCGTCGTCCTGCGAGGTAAGGAAGAAGCTTGCGTCATTGGCGTGTACCGTGACGATGCCATTGACGATGTCCGCAGCCGGTCCGACGCGGTGCATGGAAGAAGCGAGGTGGGTCGCCGCGGCTTCCAGGGCCTCCTCGTCTTCGACGTCTACCCCGTCCTTGCGCATCTTCTCCAGGAAGATCGCGCGAATGCCGGGCTTTGCGTCCGAGTCGTTCATCAGCTCGTCCATGCCCGCCTCGGCGTCGCGCATGCCTGCTTCCGGTATCGTCCCGCCGTAGCTGGTCGCGCCCCAGGCCTCGGCATCGCCACGCGCATTGACCATGCAGAACGCCCAGCTCGCCGCCTTGCACATCACGATGTTCCCGTACGCCGCGAACTGCTTCGCGCGCTCCGACATGTCGCCTCCCTGCGCGGCAAGGCCCCAGCTGATGGCCTTGCCGCGCCCCTTGGTAATCGCGCAGAAGGCCGCGCGGGCGGCGATCACGGATTTGACGCCATCGTCGTCGAGGATCTGTCCCAGACGATCCGGTGGAATGCTGCCGCCGTGCGCCTGATTTCCCCAGGCCGCGATAAGTCCGTAGTCGTCGTCGATCGCGCAGAAGGCCGACATGTTCGCTATGACCCTGGTCACCGTCATGCCATCCAGCAAGGCTTGTGCCTGCGCATCGATCGTGCCGCCGTTGGCCGGGTTTCCCCACGCGTAGACGCGCCCGTTCGTCGTCAGCACGGCAAAGGCGTCGAAGGTGGCATACACCGCCCGCGGCGGATCCCCCACGAGTTTCAGGTGGATCGAGTCGGGCACGCGCCCACCAAACGTCGGATTTCCGATAGCGCCCAGCCAGTGCCCGTCTTCCGTCCGCGCGTCGTAGATATAGGCGAACGCGCTGCCATTGGCGTAAACGGCACGGATGCCGGTCAGCACGGAGGCATCGTGCCCCGGGGGAATATTGGCGCCCCACGGTATGAGTTGCATACCGTTCTCGCCTGGCACCAGCAACGCGAAATCGCGTTCGGTGGAAAACACCTGAGTGGCGGGATCGTAATCGGCGAGGTAGGGCAGGACGTTCGCAGGCACCGTGGCGCCGTAGTCGTTGTTCAGACCGATCACGAGGATGTTGCGCGACTCCTCGTCCTTGATCGCGAACGCGCCACCGGTGGACACCAGCACGCGATCGGAAGGTTCGAACGAGTAGAACGAGAAGTCGCCGTACTGCTTCATGAAGCTGTTGGCGTTTTCTTCCTCGGTGATGTTCTGGAAGCCTGGGTCGTCCATGCCTGTTCCTCCTCGAGGCGTCCTGGTCAGCTAAAGGAATGGCGGTGGACCGCCTGGGCGCCTGGGATCACGCGCCGGCTGGAGGCCGATGGAAGCACGAGGCCCTGGTCCTCTGGAACGAACACCTGATTCACCACGTTGCCGCCCCACAGGACATACGATCCATCCCGGTGCCTTGCAGCGAACGACGGGTCCGTATGTATCGGCGTGGGACTCAAGGGAGGCTGCCGCTTGATCGAATACATTTCGATGATGCCGCGGCTGAGCTTCTGCGCGATTTCCGGCGGTTCTCTTGGAATTTCGCCCGCGTCCAGATGGACGAGGTCGACACCCCAGACGGTAACGACGCCTTCGGTTGTGCCCTGGGTCGAAATCACCCCATAGGCGCCGTTTGTGCAGTAGGTGGCCTTGATCAGGCTGGCCATCAGCGTCTGCCGGATGGCGTCGGGCATCGAGCCGCCAGCGTCCGCGCGGCCCCAGACCAAAACCTTCTCGGTGAATCCTTCAGAGTCCTGAGCCAGCAGGAAAAAACTGGTGTCGTTCGCGTAGACGCCGATGAAGCCGTCCACGAAGTTGATGCTGGAGGTGACTTGGTGCATGGAGCGGGCAAGCCGATCAGAGGCCGCTTGCACGGAGGCATCGTCTTCAATATCAATGCCTGCGTCGCGCATCTTCTCCATGAACAAGGCATGGATTGGACGCTTGACACCTGAACCGGTCATCAGCGCACCCATGTCGGCCGGCTCCGCGCCATCGTTTTGGTCGAACGCGTTCGTTCCGGTGGGAATGATTCCGCCGGAGCCCGCGTCACCCCAGGCTTGCGACTGGCCACGTCCGTTCACGATGCAGAATGCCCACGTCGCGGCACGACACAGCACGATGTTCCCCGCAGCGGCCAGGACGGCCGCATTCGCATTCATATCGCCGCCCTGCTGCGCGTTACCCCAGCTGATGGCCTTGGCGCGGCCTCGGGTGATTGCGCAGAAAGCCGCCCGCGCCGCTATGACCGACTTGATGCCGCCATCGTCGTAAATATCGGCGAGCCGATCGGAAGGGATAATTCCTCCATTGGCCGTATTGCCCCAAGGTACGAATCCTCCCTCGTCGTCGATAGCGCAGAAGGCGGACATATTGCTGATGATGCGGCGCGTAATCATGCCCTCGAGCCGGACCTGCGCTTCTGCGCTTATGCTTCCGCCGGAAGCAGCGTTACCCCATGCGTAAACACGACCGGTATCGGTGAGGACACAGAATGCGTCAAAGGTTCCGTAAATCGCGCGCGGGGGATCGTTGACGAGCTTGAGGTGGATACTTTCAGGGACCGCCCCGCCGAAGCCAGGGTGGCCGACCGCGCCGATCCAGCGATTGTCTGCCGACATCGTCCGGTAGATGAATGCGAAAGCGCTGCCGTTGGCATAGACCGAGCGAATGTTGCGGAGCTTCGACAAGTCGTAACCGGGCGTGATGTTATTGCCCCAGAGCAACAGTTGGTTGCTGCTGCCAAGCGGTACAAGCGCTCCGAAGTCGCGCTCGGTTGCGTACAGCACGGTCGCGGGGTTGTTCCTCAGGTAGATTTTGATTGCCTCGGGAACGATGGCACCGTAATCGCTCTGCCCTTGCACGAACACATCCGCGGTGGGCGGATCGATCAAGGAGAATGCGCCTCCGGTGGAAACGAAGATCCTGTCCGACGGCTCGGGGACGTAAAAGGAAAAATTTCCGTGCTGCTTCATGAAGCTGTTGGTGTTTTCCTCGTCGCTGATGTTCTGGAACCCCGATTCGACCGTCTTGCCGGCGGACGACACAGGTGCGCCGATCTCTCCGGAGGCAGCCACGGGCGTCACGGTGAATACGATTTCTGCGCCGACGTAGTCGGCGATCACGCGCAGTTCCAGGGTCGTCGCCACCTCCACGCCATCGACGGTCCAGCTGTAGATCGAGGCGCCTTCCGGATTCTCCACTTCGTTTTCGTACTTGTACGAACCTACCAGCGTTCCGCCGACGAGGGCCTCGCCGATGATCATGACGTCCGTGGCGATCGGCACGGCCTTGATTCCATTTGTCGTGTGCATGTCCCTATCCCTGGTTGATGTTAGGCGCGGGGACGGGGGTGGCATGACTCACCAGGCCGTCGAGCGCGGAGAGGTCGAGTGGCGTCGGACCCCATGTGATGAGCTTGCCGCTCGAAGTGATGACGATCGCGTGGCGTCCTATCGCATAGGCGGCCACGGCATCGCCTCCCTCGTAGCTGCCCTTGGTGCGTCCCCACGACATGGCGTTGCCATCGCGAAGGAGAGCGATAAAGCTTCCGTAGCCCGGAGTCAGGCAGTCGATGGCGGCACCCGCCGGAGCGGTGCCTCCCTCGTCGGGTTCCCCCCAGCAGGTCGGCGTACCCGTGGCGGAGAGCGCCGCGAACGCCGTGGTCGAGCCGACGACCTGCGCCGCCTGGCCGACCGTCACGGGCATCTGGCCTCCGAAGCGGGGCGATCCCCAGGCGAAGACCTCGCCGGTACGGCGCAGCACGGCGAAGGCCTGGCTGGTCGATGCGACCTGGACGATGTCCTTCAGGAACGGTGCGATCGGGTCCGGAATGAGTCCGCCTTCCTTCGGATCGCCCCATGCCGCCACCTCGCCGTTCGCCTTGCGGGCAGCGAAGGCATGCGCACTGGCGCATAGCGCGACGGCTCCCGCCGCGACGTGCACGCGCATGCCGAACGGCCATGGTGCGCCCCAGGCTAATACGTTGCCGCTGCGCGTGCGGGCTGCGAAAGCATCATCGCTACCGGCGATTTCCTCCACGTCCCGAAGATCGCCTGCGATGGCTGCCGGGATGACCGCGCCCCGGTCGGAAGCGCCCCAGGCGACGACCGAACCATTGGATAACAAGGCGGCGAAAGCGCCGCCGCTCGCGGCCAGGCTGGCCACGCCGCGCAGGAGTGGCTGTGTCGCAGCCGGAATTGTCCCGCCGCTCGCCGGATCGCCCCAGGCCACCACGGTTCCGTCGGCAATGAGCGCCGCGTACGCGGATCGTGTGGTCGCGACATGCACCACGTTCCCCAACCCGGCAGGCGGAAGGACTTCCGCGCCTCCCCACCCATGCAGCGTTCCGTCATCCTTGACGACGCAACCTCCGTCCCATTGCGCTTCCGTGTTGTACGCACCGGCGACGTTACCGGGCCGCAAGATCCATTGGCCGGCGACCACGCCGTTCGTTCTCAGACCCACCCAGAGCGGGTCGGCCGGACGCGTATCGGTGAAGACATGGCTGCCGACTGGTGCGGTGCCGGCATACCACCAGACGATGTCGTCGTCAGGAAAGCCGGTTTGCGCGGTCAACTGCACTGGCTGACGATAGTAGAACGGCGCGGACCGGGTGCGCGTTCCTCGAACCAGCAGGTTCGCGGGTGTGAGCCGGACGCGAAGCTGGACTGGCTGGGAAGCGACGGAGCGGTTTCCGGCCCGGTCCGTGATGTCGTACGCGAAGCTGTGATCGCCGTCGCCCGCCGCCAGCAGGGCGTCCTCGTCGAAGCGCACGTCGACGGAAAGGCCGACGCCGTCGCTCGGCACCTCGACACCTCGTCCGCCGCTCAAGCCGTCGATGCGGCCGACTACGACGTCCCCCGGAGCCTGGCGGAAATACGGCACCACCGTCGCAGGCAGGTAGGCGATACCCTGGTCGTCGACGAGGAGCCGGGCGGGCGTCACGCCGTCCGCGATGATCTCGGCAGCGAAAATCGGCGGCGGAAGCAGACCGCCGCCCGGCACCTGCTTGTCGACCCGGAACCGGTAAACATTGGAGACGTAAGGGTCGCCGAACTCGCTCCCTTGCGCGACGTAGAGGTCGAAAGCCAGGTCAGCCCCGGCGGCGACCCGGAGATCGGCAAGGTCGAGAAGCAATTCGAAGTCACCGATGAAGTCGCCGGCTTCAGCGGTGTCGCTGGTAGCGAGAGGATCAGGCTTCTCGGGATCGCCGCCTGGCAGCAGGACGAAGGCTTGGGCCGTGTCGGTAGCGGTGGACCCTTGCCACTTGGGACAGGTCACCTTGATCACGCTGTCGGCAAGCGCGACGGGAATCACCTTCCTGGCTCCGGCGGGGTTCGCCGGATCGCCGATCAGGTCCAATGCATCCGGAATGTCTGGATCGACGTCGACCGGTACCAGCGCCTTGTTGCGAAGTATCTCGGCCAACCAGCTCACGTTTCGCTCCCTTCCTTGGGTGACGACACCTCGGGCCGCGTGCGGGTTGCGCTCCTGCGCTTCCCTCCCTGCACGTCCCTATGCCCCATTGCTCCTGCATCGTCCGTGGCGTCCTGCTGTCCCGCCGCGGCTCGGGGTATCGTTGGGTAAGGCTATGCCTATGTAATAAAAAGAAAAATACGCCTATGGTTGTAGGCGCCGACGTCCGTTTGCGGACACCGCGACGGCGTGTCCTGCGGATATTCTGTCCGCCATGCTTTGAGGAGCGCCGCCTGGCGCGAGTTTCCGCGAGTTGCAGTTTTGCAACGCTGTCCGGATCCGGACGTTCAGCGGATCGCGATCAGCCAGAGCGCGGCGCCTTGCTCGGGATCCGACGTCCAATGGACGCGATAGGTGCCGGCCTCCTTGACATCGCGCCAGGCGACGACGCCCTGGACACCGCTCTCGTCGGGCAATGTCGTAAAGGCATCGATCACCTGGAAACCGTCGCCGGGGTTGACCGTCATCCGCTTCACGCCACCGTCGCCCCACCAGAAAGCCAGCAGCGTGGCGGGACCGTCGACGTGGATCTCGTCACTGGCGACCACAGGGGCAGGGTCTGCGTACGACTGTGCCATGGCCTGGACGCGCGTGGCGTTGCGCACTTCGACGAACGGCAGCGAAAGCTCTCCGGCGGGTTCGCCGCGCTTCGCGATCGACACCGTATGCCCGGGTCCGCCTTTGCCATCGAGGGCTATGTAGGCTTTCACGTTGAAACGTTCGCCGTAATTCGCATAGGTCATGGCGCGACCGAGCGGGCGCCAACGATTGCGGTAGGGATCGGTGGGAGTCGCATCGTTGCTCGCATAGCCGGCGTTGAATGCCACGAACACGCTTCCCGTGGCCTGGGTTTCGACGGGGCTGGTCACCGCCGGGCTTACGCCCAGTCCCTCGCCCTGGCCGAGGAAGACGTGCGCGCCGAGTGCGGGCGGCGGGCCCGCCAGGGTCACCGCGGGCAGGGCCGATAGCAGCACCGTTGCCAGCGCGGCGAAGGGACGATGAAGCATGGCGATTCTCCAAAAGTGATACTTGTAAGCGTGACAGGCATGAGCCACGCTTCGGGAAGTTGGCCGCGGACCTGACGGTACGTCACGTGCGCCGCCGCAGGGGAGCTTCTCGTGGCTGACGAAACCGACTTCATCGATCTGTACGGCAAGCTTCGCCTCGCGCCCGGCTGTTCGCTCGAGGAGTTCAAGCGCGCATATCGCCGCAATGTGGCGATGTGGCATCCAGACCGGCGCCAGGGCTCACGCGCCGACATGATCGCGGCGGCCCGCTTGCAGAGGCTGACCGTGCAATACAACGCGGCGATGGACTTCCATCGGCGCCATGGACGCCTGCCCGGTGCGCCGTTGGCGCCTCGCGTGGCGGACGCTCCGCCGGCGCAAGCGGAGCTGACGGAAGGGGAGCCGCTGTCGTCGTTCGTTGAGCCGACTGCTGAGTCGACCACGGCGGGAAGCGTGCCGCCAAACCGTGACCTGCGCGGGTGGTGGTTCGTCGGACTGGTTTCCGCCGTCGTCGCCATCGTCTGGGCAACGTGGCCTTCCTCACCGGCGGTGCCGGAAGCGGAAGCGGCGCAGGAGGCTTCGGTTCCCGTCGAAAGCGCAAAGGACGAGGCGTCGATGCTTTCGCTGGGAATGACCCCCGAGGAGGTTGTCGCGGTGGAGGGCGAACCGCTGCGCAAGGCCGACGACCGCTGGGAGTACGGCCCCTCCTGGGTGCGCTTCGAAAACGGCTCGCTCGTCGACTGGTACAGCTCGCCCCTGCGCGCCTTGCGGGTCAGTTCGACCCGCCCGCAGCCCTGAGCCGCAGTCACCGCGCGCCACGGCCGAACAGCACCACCTCCACCGTCTCGATCAGGATCACCATGTCGAGGAAGAGGTTGTGGTTCTTCACGTAGAAGAGGTCGTATTTCAGCTTCTCCGCGGCGTCCTCTTCGGAAGCGCCGTAGGGGTAGCTCAACTGGGCCCAGCCGGCGAGGCCCGGCTTGATGCTGTGGCGCAGGCTGTAGAAGCGGATCTTGGTCTCCAGGTCGGAGACGAACTGCGGCCGTTCCGGCCGTGGGCCGACGATGCTCATGTCGCCGCGGATCACGTTCCATAGCTGCGGCAGTTCATCGAAGCGAAGCTTGCGGCAGACCCGGCCCACGCGGGTCACGCGGTCGTCGTTGCTCGAAGCCCAGCGCGCGACGCCGTCCATTTCCGCGTCCGTGCGCATGCTGCGGAACTTGTAGAGCCAGAAGGTGCGGCCATGTTCGCCGACGCGCTCCTGGCGGTACAGGATGGGCTGGCCGCGCCCGGATTCGATGCGGATGCACACCGCCACGCCGAGCATGATCGGCCAGCAGAGCAGGGCGATCAGCGTCGACGCCGTGAGATCGAAGGCGCGTTTCAGGAACAGGGCCACCGGCGTGGCGTTGAAGCCGCCGGAAAACACCAGCCACGACGGATCGAGCATGGTCAGCTGCACGCGTCCCGCCTCGCGCTCCACGAAGGTGGTGAGGTCGGTGATCTGCACGCCGAGCTGGCGGCAGGCGAGCAGGTCGTCCATCGGCAGGTTGCCGCGGCGGTCGTCCACGCCCACCACGATTTCGTCCAGTCTTTCCCGTCGCGACAGTTCAGCCAGCGAACTTGCCGGCTGGATCAGCAGATGCTCGGGAATGGCCACGTTTTCGTTCGGTCCGCGCACGTATCCGAGCAGGCAGAAACCGCGCCGGTCCGAGCGGCGGCGCATGCGGTTGTGGATCTGCGCGGCACGTTCGCCGGCGCCCAGCACCAGCACGCGGCGTTTCAGCGATTCCATCTCGACCAGGCGCATGAACAGCGCACGGAAAGCCGCGGTGGCGATGAAGGCGATGACCAGGGCCATGCCGAGCACGCCGCGGCCGACATAGGCCTGCGGAATAACGTAATACCCGACGACCAGCGCCAGCCCGCCGAAGGCGAAGGCGATGGCATGCCGCGCCAATTGCCCGCGCCAGCTCATCCGCAAGGTGGCCCGGTATTCGCCGAGCGCCGCCATGCTGAGGAAGATCACGATGGCGAACATCGCTGCCCGCGCCGTCACCGAGGGCGCCACGGCAGCCAGGTCTTCCGGTGACGGGGCGAAACGGATCCAGGTGGCCGCATTGAGCGAGGCCGCGAGGAGCAGCAGTTCACAGGTACCCAGCAGGGTGAGCCAGCGCACGATCGGCTGTCTGAACAGGCGGATCATCGTTCGTTCCCCTCGATGCACGCTTCCTCCCGCGTGCGGATGCATCAGAGACTAGGTAGTGGGGGGACAGCTGTCGATTGCACTTCCGGTCGGCGCACGGCTAGGCCGAATGGCCGTGCTCCTGGAGCACGTGGAGGCGAATGTCGCGGACAGCCGAAGGAGCGGCCAGGGCGGCGATCCAGGTTCTGCCGGCACGCAGGTTGCGCGTGTGGCACGGCGGATAGTGCAGGGCGCCTGGAGGCGGCATCAGGGGATGGGTGGAAGGCGCGGGGGTGGTCGCCGGATCGGTCAGCAGCCCGACACCGAAAGCCTTCAGCAAGGCTTCCTTGCGCGTCCACAGTTCGAGCAGCGAACGCGTCCTTTGCGCGGTGTCCAGGCCTGCGAGCTCGGCATGTTCCTCGCGCGTGCAGAACATGGGCATCAGCGCTTCGAGGTCGATCCGCGCGGGCCATTGCTCGATGTCCACGCCCACCGTGGCGGCGGGACAGACCGTGATGGCGACCATGTCGCCGCTGTGGCTGAGGCTGGTCGACAACGCCGTGCCTGCGAGGCGTGGCTGGCCGTCCTCGGTAGTCGCCAGCGGAACGTCGCGTGGACCGATGCCGAGGCATGTGCCCAGGGCTACGCGCCATGCCGCATGCGCCAGTGTGTACGTATCGCGGTCGCGCTGGAAGCGGAAGCGCGCAGCGCGGGTGCGCTCGCGGCGGTCCAGGAGGTTCCCCGCGTCCGCCACATGGGTGCTCATCGTGCGCGCGTCGAACACGAGGACACTGGCCTGGTCAGCGCGCGGCGCGTCGAAGCCGGCGCTACGGAGCATCTCGGCCATGGCACGTTCGAAGCCGGGCATTACACGAGGCCTCCTCCGGAGGCGAGCAGGACGCGGAGCTGCTCGGCGAGGCGCAGGCTCAGCGCGACGATGGTGAAGGTGGGGAAGGCCCATCCACCCGTGGGAAAGACCGAGCTGCCGGCGATGTGCAGGTTGGACATGCCATGCACCTTGCCGTCCGGGTCGACCACGCCGGCGGATGGCTCCGTCGACATGCGCGTGGTGCCGAGATGGTGCGCCGTGCCATGGATTTCCGGTGGCGCTTCGCCGATGGCCCAGGGCGCGGGCTCGAAGCGCCCGCTACACGCCGCGGCGAGGCGTTCGCCCGCGACCAGCGTCATGGTGCGCCAGGTATGCCGGTCGAGGTCGTTGAGGCGCCAGTCGACGCGCACGCAGCGGAGGCCGAGTGCATCCGTGCGATCGCCGAGGGTCACGCGGCTATCGCGCTGCGGCGCCTGTTCGAAGAAACCGACCAGTTCCGCGCGATCGCTGCGTACCGTCGGCCGGTCGGCGATCTTCTGCGCCACGGCCTTGACGACGTCACCCATGTGCAGGCCGAGCCGGATCGCGCTCACGACGAGGTTCTGCTGCACGGCTACGGCTGCGCCGCCAGGACCGTTCTGCAGGGCCGCGCATAAGCGCGCTTCGAGCAGGGTGGCTTCGTTGTGGCGCGGCGGGCGCAATGCTGCCCTTACATCGCGCAGCGCACGAACACCTCGCGGTACCTGCCCTTCCACCGGGAAAGGATGGACGCGTGCATTGAGGCTGCGGTGCGTGCGTTGCGCCTCGAATGAAAGACCGATTTCGGGTGACAACGGCGCACGCACCTTGCCGATGGTCCTCTCGTAAGGACGCGTGAGCCGGTCGGGATCGTCCGAGCGGATACTGCCGATCGTGCCGCTGGGGTGGTCCATGAAGTAGCGGCCGACCAGGTCGCGGTCGTTACCGAGCCCGGCCGGCGCCACGCTGTCGGAAAGAAGCAGGATGCGGGCGTTCTCGATACCGCCGGCGGCGAGCACGTAATGGCGCGCGCGCACGCGGCCGCGCCTGCCGTCCAGCGCGCCGATGCGCGCACCCGTCACGGTGCCGGCATCGGCGGTCGATTCCAGTTCCATCACATTGGCATGCAGCAGCACGGTCACGTTGGCCGCCTGCGCCAGTTCTTCGCGATAGGCCTCGCCGAAAGTGATCGGGCTGCGCGCGAAGATGAAATTCACCAGAGCCTGGGGGTCGAGGTCGAGCGGCCGGCGTGGGGAAGGGCCATCGAAGGCGCCAGGGCCGAAACGATGCGACGGATCGATCCGGCAGAACTCGCGCGCCCTGGCGTACCAGGGAGCAAGGTCGGCGTAGCGAAGCGGCCAGCCGCTGTCGGGCACCCAGTCGCGCGCCTCCAGGTCGCTGTCGGCGAAAGGAATGCAGCCGCCTCCCCACAAGGTGCAGCTGCCCCCGAATACACGCATGCGCGAGGTGCCCGCGTCGAGTGGAAGGTCGCCCGTCGATTCTCCGTCGTACAGGGACTGACTTCGGTCTTCCCCGGCGAGCCCGCCGCCTTCGATCATGCACACCGTGAAGGACGAGCCGATGAAGGCGCGTGCGATGGCGATGCCGGCCGGACCCGCGCCGACGATGCACAGATCGGCCTGGAGATCGCCGGGTGCCGACGGATCGAGGTAGTCGATAATCACGGTATGTCTCCGCGCGCGGATGTGCTGTTTTTCTTATGCACGGTAATACCCCCGGTACCAGTCCACGAAGCGGCTCACGCCTTCGCGGACGTCCACCTTTGGTGCATGGCCGGTCGCCTGGACGAGGGCGGAGACGTTGGCTTCGGTGTCGGGGACATCGCCCGGCTGCAGCGGCAGCATCTCCAGCCGCGCCGTCTTGCCGAGACATTTTTCGAGCACTTCGATATAGCGAAGCAGCTCCACCGGCTTCTCGTTGCCGAGGTTGAAGATCCGGTACGGTGCGACGCCGCTGGTGCCCGGGTCGGGACGCTCGCCGGACCAGTGCGGATCCGGCGCGGGTACGTTATCCAGCGTGGCGAGCACGCCGTCGGCGACGTCGTCAACGTAGGTGAAGCTGCGCTTGTGCCGGCCGTGGTTGAACACACGCACCGGTTCGCCCGCGAGGATCGCCCTGGTGAACAGGAACAGCGCCATGTCCGGACGCCCCCAGGGGCCGTAAACGGTAAAAAAGCGCAGGCCGGTGCAGGGCAGGCCGTAGAGGTGGGCATATGCATGCGCCATCTGCTCGTTGGCTTTCTTCGTGGCGGCGTAAAGCGTCAGCGGGTGCTCGGTCGGCTGGTGCTCCGAAAACGGCATCCGGGTGTTGGCGCCATAGACGGAACTGGTGGAGGCGAACAGCAGGTGCTCCACGCCGGTGTGGCGGCAGCCTTCGAGCACGTGCAGGAAGCCGGTGACGTTGCTGGATACGTAGACGTGGGGATTCTGTGCCGCATAGCGGACGCCTGCCTGTGCGGCAAGGTGCACCACGCGCTGTGGCCGGTGCGTTTCGAACAGTGCTTCCATGGCCTCGCGATCGGCCAGGTCCGCATGCACGTGCGTATAGCCGGGCCGGTCCTCGAAGTGGGACAGGCGCGCTTTTTTAAGCCCGACATCGTAGTAGTCGGACAGGTTGTCCACGCCCACGACCTCGTCGCCGCGCTCCAGGAGGCGGGTTGCCACGTGGTAGCCGATGAAGCCCGCGGTGCCGGTGACCAGGATCTTCATACGGCATCCATGGTTACAACCGGCCGTCGACCGCGTCGCGAGGCAGCACGTATTTCACGTCGTAGACGACCGACAGGGGCTTGCCGAACGCGCGGATGCCATCCGCGCCCAGTGCGACGAATTCGCGATGGCCCACGGCCACCACGATGGCGTCGTAGGTGCCGCGGACCGGCTCGCTCACCGGATCGATGTCGTATTCGTGCCGGGCTTCGCTCGCACGAACCCAGGGATCGTGCACGTCCACGGCCACGCCATAGCTGCCCAGGGCGCCGATGATGTCCACGACGCGGGTATTGCGCAGGTCCGGGCAGTTCTCCTTGAAGGCGAGCCCGAGCACCAGCACGCGCGCATGCACCGGATTGATGCCTTTCCGCACCATCAGTTTTACCAGCTCGCCCGCGATGTACGGGCCCATGCTGTCGTTGGTGCGCCGGCCGGCAAGGATCACGTCAGGGTGGTGGCCGACCTGCTGCGCCTTGTGCGTGAGGTAATACGGATCGACGCTGATGCAGTGCCCGCCGACCAGGCCGGGGCGGAAGGGAAGGAAGTTCCACTTCGTGCCGGCGGCCTCGAGCACTTCGAGCGTGTCGATGCCGAGCTTGTTGAACAGGATGGCAAGGTCGTTGACCAGGGCGATGTTGAGGTCGCGCTGGGTGTTCTCGATGACCTTGGCAGCCTCGGCCACCTTCAGTGAACTGGCGCGATGGGTACCGGCGGCGATCACCGAGCGGTACAGCGCATCCACGAAGTCCGCGGCCTCGGGCGTGGACCCGGAGGTGACCTTGAGGATGCTGCTTACCCGGTGGGTCTTGTCGCCCGGATTGATCCGTTCGGGGCTGTACCCCGCGAAGAAGTCCTGGTTGAAAACCAGGCCGGAGCCGCGTTCGAGGATGGGTACGCAGACCTCCTCGGTGCAGCCCGGATAGACCGTGGACTCGTAGACGACCACGTCGCCGGGTTTGAGAACCTTCGCCAAGGTCTCGCTGGCGCGGATGAGGGGCGTCAGGTCGGGGCGCCGCGCCTCGTCTATCGGGGTAGGAACCGTGACGATGTAGACGTCACACCCGGCGAGGTCTTCCAGGCTGGACGAAAAGCGCAGGCGGGCGGCCCCGGCGAGCTCGGCGGCATCCACCTCCAGGGTGGCATCGTGCCCGGCGCGCAGCTCATCGATACGTTCGGCACGGATATCGAAGCCTAGGGTGGCATAGCGCTTGCCGAACTCGACCGCCAAGGGCAAGCCCACGTAACCCAGTCCGACAATGCCCAAGCGTACCGTCTCCAACGGCCGTTCGACGAAGCCGGCGGCGGGCGTCCACGGCCGCGCGTTCGTTACGGGTTCAGCCACGCCGGCTGCGCCGGTGGCTATTCTGCGGCTCTCGATGTCCATCCCCGCGTTTACCCCTATGCATCGGAAAACCCCGTCTGGCGGGGCGACGAAAGCGTAGCAACGGGAGCCGGGATTGCCTGTATGGCTTACGGATGTGGACGAATGGCCGATATCGTGCAGCCAAAATCGCCCTGGACCCTAGAATAAGAACGTTTACAAGGGCTGCTCGCCGGGATATGGTTCGTCCCGCATCGCCCACGAACGTGGGGCATTTGAACGACAATCTCTACTATCTGGTCCATTCATGTCCGCGCGATCCTATCTTGGCTCTGTGCGCGTGGCCTTGCTGGACGACCATGCGCTCGTCCTGAAAGGGTTGATCGCGCACCTGGAGAAATCCCCGTCGATCACGATCGTCGGGAGCCATGCGAGCAGCCGTCCGTTCCGCGCCATGCTGGCCACCATGCCCGTCGATGTGGCCATCATCGACTACTCCCTCGCTCTCGACGATATCGACGGTATCGCCCTCATCAAGCAGCTGCGCGCCTCCTATCCGAGGATGAAGATCCTCGTGGTGTCGGCCCACGACCAGGGCCTGGTGATCCATAGCCTGCGCCAGGCCGGTGCCGACGGCTTCGTGGCCAAGAGCCAGGAACCCGACGACGTGATCCGTGCAATCGACGCGATCATGACGGGCCGGGGATACCTCCCGCAGCGTTCAGCCGACACGGACGAGCTGCCGGCCCTGGTGGCGCTGTCGCCGCGCGAATGGGAAGTCATCCGCCAGTTGCTGGAAGGCCTCACCGTCGGCCAGATCGCCACGCGCTCCGGCCGCAGCCTGAAAACCATCAGCACACAGAAGTCGGCGGCGTTCCGCAAACTACGGATTTCCTCAGACAACGAACTCTACCTGCTCCGCGAATACATCCTCGCGCTGGATGGTGGCACCGCGTGAGACGCCCTCTCGTCGTTCTCGTCGGGCTGTCCGCCTTTGCCGTCGCCGCCGCGGAACCGCCCAACCCCGAAGCCGGGGCGCGCAGGCGCTGGATCGCCGCGCATCCGACCCTGCGCATCGCGGTGGATCCGCAGCAGGGCTCGGAGATCGGCGGCAAGTGGGGCAACCCGCTCGTCAGCCAGTACCTGGAACTGGTCTCCCGGCATACCGGCCTTCGTTTCGTCACCGTGCGCACGAAATCCTGGGAAGAGTCCGTCCGTGCATTCGACGAAGGACGCATCGACCTGCTGCCGTCGCTCAGCGATCACCTGCTCACGGCCGACGTCGGCGACCGTGCCCTGGTATCGAAGTCGTTCTATGTCGGCCGCACCGTTATCATCAGCCGCACGGTCGGCCCGGCCACGCTGGACATGCAGGCGCTGGAGGGACGAACCGTCGCCTTCAAGGGCGGCGGGGTGTACGAATCGTGGCTGCGCCGCGAGCATCCGTCGATCGTGCGGCTCCCGCTGTTGGACATCCACCAGGTCCTGGCGGCCGTGGAGAGCGGCATCGCCGATGCGGGCATCGGCGTGGACGTGGCCTACCACCCGATCGTGCGGCGCGACTACGCGCTGAGCCTGCGCATCGCCGGGAACGTGACGGAAATGCCCATCAGCGTGCGCGTGGCGGTCCGCAAGGATTCTCCCGAGCTGCTCGACATCATCGACGACAGCCTGCGCAGCATCGGCCCGGACGACAACCGGGCGGTGATCGAGCGCTGGCTGGAGACGGCCTACCTGCGCGCCCCGACCTTGTCGCAGGTGGCCTCGGCGTACCGGATCGAAATCGGGCTTGGCTTCGCCCTGATCGTCGTCCTGGTTTTCGCCCTGTGGCAGCTGCGCCGCGCGCAACTTGCGTCGCGGCGCGGCGAGCGCCAGAAAACCATGCTGCTCGCGGTGATGAGCCATGAAGTGCGCAACGCCGTGAACGCGATGGCCTCGTCGGTCGACCTGCTCTCGCGCACGCCGCTGGACGGCGCGCAGCGGGACCTCATGGCGATCGCGCAGTCGAGCAGCCGTAGCCTTCAGAATCTCCTGAAGAGCGCGCTGGATTACAGCCGTTCCGAAACCGAGGGGTTCACGCCCGATCTCGCCCCGTGCGACGTGGTTTCCGTGGCGCGCGAGGTCATCGACGGCCAGCGTAGCGCCATCGAGCACAAGGGACTGGCCGCGCGCCTCGACCTGCCCATGGGGCCGCTGCCCTGGTTGCTCCTCGACGAAACCCGCGTGCGCCAGCTCATGGAGAACCTGCTGTCGAACGCGGTGAAGTTCACCGACAGCGGCCACGTCGGCATAGCGCTGTGGCAGACGGTGAACGAGGCCGGCGACGAGGTCCGTCATCTGGTGCTGGAGGTGTTCGACACCGGCATCGGCGTGCCTCCCCAACGGCAGCGCGATCTGTTCCGGCCCTTTTCCCAGGCGCATGGCGCGCACTCCCGGCGCCTGGGCGGCGCCGGCCTCGGCCTCGGCATCTGCGCGGAGATCGTGCGCCAGCTCGGCGGCCGGATCGAACTGAGCAGCGATCCGGGCACCGGCACGGCGGTACGCATCGAACTGCCGACCAGCCGCGTGCCGGTGGCGCCACCCGAAGAGGGCGGCACCGACGACTCCGGCGACATCACGCCGGAACCGAAGGGCATCATCCTGCTGGTAGAAGACCACCCTGCCAACCGGCAGATCATAGCCGCGCAGCTGAAGTTCCTCGGCTACGACACGTATGCGGTGGATCATGGACAGGCGGCGATAGACGCCTTCGTACCCGGGCGCTTCACGGGCGTGCTGCTGGATTGCGAACTGCCGGACATGCAGGGCTACGACATCGCCGCCGAATTGCGCGCGCGCGAGGTCGCGGCGGGCGCGGGGCGCACGCGCTTCATCGCCATCTCGGCGAACGACGGCGAGGCGCATGTCCGCCGTTGCGAGGAAAGCGGCATCGATACGGTGCTGGGCAAGCCGCTGTCGCTGCACGGCCTCCGTGACGCCATCGCCGGCGCACCGGGCACGTCTATCGCCGAACAGACGTTCCGCGAGGAGGCCCTGGAGGATATCGCCGCCATCCGTGTGGCCCTGCAGGATGCCGCCCCCGAGCGGGCCCTGCATATAGCGCACCGCCTGAAGGGCGCCGCGCTCGTCCTCGGCGAGCGGGCGCTGGCGCGCGACGTGGAGCGGATGGAGCACCTGCTCTCGGCCCGGCCGGTCGCGCGGGGCGACATCGACCTTCTCCTGGACGGGATCCGCGAGCGCTTGTAGCGCCAAGACTCCGTCCCTATGTCGATATGACTATCTTCATCCAACCCAGCGGAGCCTTACCATGAGCAGCATCGATGCATCGGCAAGCGGCACGTTCAGGATCGGCGGCGACCTCGAGGTCAATCGCCTCGGCTTTGGCGCCATGCGCATCACCGGCAAGGGCATCTGGGGCGACCCGGCGGACCCGAAGGCGGCGCGCGAGACCCTGAAGAAGCTGCCAGGCCTTGGCGTCAACCTCATCGACACGGCGGACAGCTACGGGCCGTACGTGAGCGAGGACCTGATCCGCGAGGTCCTGCATCCTTACAAGGGTCTGGTGATCGCCACGAAGGGCGGCCTCACCCGTCATGGGCCCGACATCTGGGCACCCGTGGGCCGGCCCGAGTACCTGCGCCAGTGTGTGCTGATGAGCCTGCGCCGCCTGGGCGTGGAGCGGATCGACCTGTGGCAGCTGCACCGCATCGACGCCAAGGTGCCGCGCGACGAGCAGTTCGGCGTGATCCGCGACATGCAGAACGAGGGCCTCATCCGCCACGTCGGCCTTTCCGAGGTGAACGTGGAGGAAATCCAGGCCGCGTCGAAGTTCTTCAAGGTCGTGACGGTGCAGAACCTGTACAACCTGGGCAACCGCCAGAGCGAAGAGGTCCTGGATTACTGCACGGAGCAGGGCATCGGATTCATCCCGTGGTTCCCGCTGGCTGCCGGCGAACTGGCGAAGGAGGGCTCGGTCCTTTCCGCCATCTCGAAGAAGCTCGGCGCCACCGATAGCCAGGTCGCCCTGGCTTGGCTGCTGAAGCGCTCGCCGGTGATGCTGCCGATCCCCGGCACCGGCAGCCCGGATCACCTCGAGGAGAACATCAAGGGCGCGTCGCTGAAGCTCTCGCAGGAAGACTTCGAGGCACTCGAGCACGCCGTGAAGAAATAACGGTGTTGTAGGAGCGCGCCTTGCGCGCGACAGCTTTTGGGGCCGTGAGCAACAGGACCTGTTGCGTCTCGCGAAAAGATGTCGCGCGCAGGCGCGCTCCTACAACGATGGGTCAATGTAGTTTGACGGGGGGCAGGGTGGTATCGCGCAGGCGGTCCGCCAGCCACAATGCGTTCGCCTTGACCCACCCATGCAAGGCCACCCGGTGCATGTGTTGCAGCGACACGTAGAGGGTTTTCGCCAGCAGCCCGCGCATCGGAATGGGCGTTCCGCCTTTCGGCACCACCGCGGGCAGTTCGCCCGTGGCCTTGTATTCGCCCAGCGAGACCAGCGTTCCCTTCGAACGGTACACGAAGGGCCGGACCGGCTCACCGCGGATGGCATCGGGCAGCACGCGGGCAAGATAGTTGGCCTGCTGATGGGCCGCCTGCGCGGTGGGCGGCACCGTGCCGCCGTGTGGCAGTGCGGCGAACGCGCAATCGCCCATGGCGTACACGTTCGGCACGCCTTTCGCGAGCAGGAACTCGTCCACGACGATGCGGCGATCCCTGGACAACTGGAACGGTCCGAGCGCGTCGACGATGGCATGTCCAGTGACGCCCGCGGCCCAGATGCGCATATCGCAGGGCACGACGTTGCCGTCGGAGAGGTGGAAGCCTTGGGACGTCACCGCATCCACGCCGACGCCCACGCGCACGTCCACACGCATGTCCTCCAGGATGCGCTGCGCAGAGGCCGACGTACGCGGATCGACGGCAGGCAGCACGCGCGCCGCCATGTCCATGAGGGTAATGTCCAGTTTCGACGCACCCTTCAAGCCGCCGTAGCGGTGCATGTCGTTGAAGGCATGGTGCAGCTCGGCAGCCAGCTCGACCCCCGTCGCGCCGGCACCGACGATCCCGATGCGGATGCGCCGGTCCGGATCGCCCGCGCTGCGCAATGCCAGTGCCAGGATCTTGCGGCGCAACGCCACCGCCTGCGCGGGACTGTCGAGCATGTCGCAGTACTCGAGAACCCCTGGCGTGCCGAAGTCGTTCACCCGGCTGCCGAAGGCCAGCACCAGCGTGTCGTAGCGCAGCGAGCGCGGTGGGAGGATGAACTCGTCGGTCACCGGCATGCGCACCTCGTCGAGCGCGATGCTGCGCGCTTCCGCGTCGACCTGCCTCAGCGCGCCCGGTTCGTAGCGGTAGCCGTGGGCCTGGCCGTGCGCGAGATACGACACGGCTTCCTCGCCGTCGCCGAGCAGCCCGGCGGCCAGTTCATGCAGCCGCGGCTTCCAGAAATGGCTTGCGTCGCGGTCGACCAGCAGCACCTCCAGATCTTGCCGCTTGCCCAGTTTCGTCGCCAGCTCGATACCGGCCGCGCCGCCGCCGACGATGACGACGATATGCGCGCCGGGATGCTTCGAGGTAACCATCGGACAGTCTCCAGGTCACATTTTTTTACGAATGAGGATACCGTCTTTCCCGCCCGGCCGTCCGGCCCCGATGCCGGCACGCGCCCGTCCCCGTGCCTGCCATTGCGAAGATCTCGACCTTTGATCCGCGCAGGCGCAAACTATGCGCCTTCCCGTTGCCCGTCCTCGGATGAATTCCGCCCCAGGCTTCCGCACCGTCGCCCTGATCATCGCGAGCGCGATGTTCATGGAGCAGCTGGACGGCACCATCCTGGCCACGGCGCTTCCGGCCATGTCGGAATCCTTCGACGTGTCGCCGCTGCACATGAGCGTGGCGCTCACCTCGTACATGCTCAGCCTCGCCGTATTCATCCCAGCCAGCGGCGCGATCGCCGACCGCTACGGCTCGCGCAACGTCTTCCGCGCCGCCATAGCGCTGTTCACCGTCGGTTCGATCCTCTGCGGCGTCTCCGGCAGCCTGCCCCTGCTGGTCCTGTCGCGTCTGCTGCAAGGCATCGGCGGCGCCATGATGGTGCCGGTGGGCCGGCTCGTCCTCCTGCGCTCGGTGCCCAAGTCCGAACTCGTCTCCGCGATGTCATGGCTCCTGGTGCCCGCGCTGATCGGCCCGGTGGTGGGTCCGCCGCTGGGCGGCTTCATCGTCACCTGGGCCTCGTGGCGCTGGATCTTCTACATCAACGTGCCGATCGGCCTGGCCGGCATGTGGCTCGCCTCGCGCTATATCCCGGATATCCGCATTCCGGACAAGGTCCGTTTCGACAAGGCCGGTTTCGTGCTCTCCGGCGCCTCGCTGTCCTGCCTCGTGTTCGGCCTGGAGATGGCCAGCCATGGCGCCACGTCGTTCTTCGGGTCCACCGGGCTGGTCGCCTGCGGGCTGGTCGCGGGCGCACTTTACGTGTGGCACGCGCGCCGAGTGGAGAACCCGATCCTGGACTTGTCGCTGATGCGCTTCACCACCTTCCGCCTGTCGGTGGTGGCCGGTTCGCTCACCCGCATCACCGCGGGCGGCATGCCCTTCCTCCTGCCGTTGATGATGCAGCTGGGCTTCGGCCTGTCGGCTGCGCACAGCGGCGTCGTCACCTTCGTCTCCGCGCTCGGCGCGATGCTGATGAAGGCCACGGCCACGCCCGTGCTGCGGATATGGGGCTTCCGCACGACGCTGGTGTGGAACGGCGTGCTGTCGATGATCTGCGTCGGCTTGTGTGCGGCGTTCCGCCCCGACTGGCCGTTGTGGACGATCTACACCATCCTGCTGCTGAGCGGCTTCTTCCAGTCGCTGCAATTCAGCGCATACAACACAGTGGCGTATGCGGAGGTGCCGAGCGAGCGCTTCTCCAGCGCCACCAGCTTCTATTCGACGTTCCAGCAGCTGATGCTGTCGCTGGGCATCTGCGTGGCCGCCGCCGCGCTGCATGCGTCGGTGGCTTTGCATGGGCACGACCGCGCGCAGCTGCCCGATTTCAGCGTGGCCTTCATCGTCATCAGCCTCATCTCGCTGCTGGCAGCACCGGTATCCGCCCTGCTGCCGCGAAACGCCGGCGCGGAGATGAGCGGCCACCGGGCGCGCTGACCGACCGACGACCTGTAGGAGCGCGCCTTGCGCGCGACCGCTTTTCGCGAAACGCAACAGGCCCTGTTCCTCACGGCCCCAAAAGATGTCGCGCGCAAGGCGCGCTCCTACAACGGAAGCGACAGGGGATGGCGAATCCACGGGCCTGCGATGCCGGGCAGGGCGGCCAGCTGGCGGGCTTTTGTCACGAACTCCCGGCGCGGTATCTCGATCGCGCCAATGCTAAGCAGGTGATCGTTGGTCACCTGCGCATCGAGGTACGGGAAGCCCCAGTCGTGCAACAGGCCGCACAGGGCGGCGAGGGCGGCTTTCGAGCCGCCGGAGCGCGCGCTGAACATGGATTCGCCGCAGAACAAGCGGCCCACGGCCACGCCATAGATGCCGCCCACCAGCGAGCCGCGATCCCACACCTCCACGCTGTGCGCGTGTCCAAGGCGGTGCAGCTCTTCATAAGCGGCGATCATGTCTTCGCCGATCCATGTGCCGGGCTGGCCGTTGCGCGGAGCGGCGCACGCGCGCATCACGCGACTGAACGACGTATCGGCGGTCACCCGCCATGCCGAACCGCGCAGCTGCTTGCGCAGGCTCCGGCTGATATGCACGCCGTCCGTACGGAAGACGCAACGTGGATCGGGCGACCACCACAGGATCGGTTCGTCCGCATTGAACCAGGGAAACACGCCCTGGCTGTAAGCCGCCAACAGACGCTCCGGCGAAAGATCGCCGCCCCAGGCCAGCAGCCCGTTCGGCTCGGCCAGCGCCGATTCCGGATCCGGAAACAGGCCGACGCGCGTGCGATGCAGTTGCGGCAGCTGGATCATCGGTCGGCGTAGGGCGAGTGGGCCATGAGTTCCTCGCGATAGGCCTCGCGATGGGCGGCCTCCTGCCGTAGCGCCTCGGCGACGGCACGGCGGAAGCCCTCATGGGCGATGTAGTGGCGCGAATGCGTGAGCGTGGGCAGGAACCCGCGGGCCAGCTTGTGCTCGCCCTGCGCTCCGGGTTCGAAGCGGGCGAGCCCTTCGCGGATGGCGTACTCGATACCCCGGTAATAGCACAGTTCGAAATGCAGTCCGGACACGTCCACGCTGGCACCCCAGTAACGCCCATAAAGCGTGTCGCCGCCACGCAGGAACAGCGCCATGGCCACGATGTCGTGGGAATCGCGTGCGATGGCTACCTGCACATTCGGACCCAGGGTGCGCCCGAGGTATTGGAAGAACCGCGCGGTCATCGCCGCGTGGTTGCCCTTCATGTCGAAGGTGAGCTCGTAAAGCGCGTGGATCTGCCGCCACTCGGTATCCGACAATTCCTCGCCGCCGCGCATTTCCAGCGTCAGCCCGGCAGCGTGGGCCCGCGCGCGCTCCTGCCTGATGTTCTTCCGCTTCTTCGCGGTCAGCGCGGCCAGGAACGCGTCGAAATCGGCGTAGCCGCGGTTATGCCAGTGGAACTGGTAGTCCGAGCGGGTCAGCCAGCGATCGTCGAAGGCATCCAGGTCGGTGTCGGGCAGGAAATTGGCGTGGACCGAGGAAAGGCCCAGGCGGTCGGCCTCGTCGACCAGCGCGGCCGTAAGCCGGTTGCGCATCACTTCCGCTTCGGGTCCTTCGCGCACCAGCAGGCGCGGGCCGGGCACGGGCGAGTAGGGCGAGGCAACGAGCAGTTTCGGGTAGTAATCGCCGCCGGCGCGCTCCCAGGCGGCCGCCCAGCTCCAGTCGAAGACGAACTCGCCGTGCGAATTGCCCTTGAGGTAGGTGGGGGCTGCGGCGAGCAGCCGGCCGTTCTCGAAGATGCCCAGATGGTGCGGCCGCCAGCCGTAGTCCTCGCGCAGGCAGCCCTTCACCTCCATGCCGTGCAGGAACGCGTGCGAAACGAAGGGGTTGCCCCCGGGCACGAGCGCATCCCAGTCGGCGGCGGGAATGCCGCCGAGGCTGTCGAGGAAGCGCGTATCCGTCATGGGACGTACCAAGGCTGTGGGAAGCGTGTGGGAAGCGCGCTGGCGCGCTTCCCACGGCACGGCGGCAGCTCCTCAGGCCAGCAGATGCTGCTGGTCCAGCCAGCGTTCGGCGTCCAGCGCGGCCATGCAGCCGAAGCCGGCCGAGGTGATGGCCTGGCGGTACACGTGGTCGGCGACGTCGCCCGCGGCGAACACGCCGGGTACCGAGGTGGCCGTGGCCATGCCGCTGAGCCCGGACTGGATCTGGATGTAACCGTCCTTCATGTCGAGCTGGCCTTCGAAGATGCCGGTGGCGGGCGTGTGGCCGATGGCCACGAAGAAGCCCTGCACCTCGAGGTCGCGCTTCAGGCCGGTATTCACGTCCTTGACGCGTACGCCGTTCACGCCGGAATCGTCACCCAGCACTTCGTCCACCTGGTGGTTCCAGAGCAGCTCGATCTTGCCCGCCGCGGCTTTCTCGAAGACCTTGTCCTGCATGATCTTCTCGGCGCGCAGCTTGTCGCGGCGGTGGACCAGGTACACCTTGCGGCAGATGTTCGAGAGGTACAGCGCCTCTTCCACGGCGGTGTTGCCACCGCCGACCACGACCACGTCTTGGTCGCGGAAGAAGAAGCCGTCGCAGGTGGCGCAGGCGGAAACGCCGCGGCCCTTGAACTTCTCCTCCGAAGCGATGCCGAGGTACTTGGCGGTGGCGCCGGTGGTGATGATCAGCGCGTCGGCCGTGTACTCACCGCTGTCGCCCTTCAGGCGGAAGGGGCGGTTGGACAGGTCCACGCTATGGATATGGTCGAACACCATCTCCGTCTCGAAGCGCTCGGCGTGCTCCGCCATGCGGCGCATCAGCTCCGGCCCCTGCACGCCTTTCTCGTCGCCCGGCCAGTTGTCCACCTCGGTGGTGGTCATCAGCTGCCCGCCTTGCTGGAGCCCGGTGATCATGGTCGGCTTCAGGTTGGCGCGCGCGGCATACACCGCGGCCGTATAGCCGGCGGGACCGGAGCCGAGGATCAGCAAACGGCTGTGCTTGGGGGTGCTCATGTATAATCCTTGGGTTTACTGCGGCGTGTTCAGTCGTACGGACGTTGTCGACCCGGAAGAATGGGGAAGACGGGAGTGCGATTCAAGACACTCGCTTCAAAGACGGCGGTCGCCCCGTCCCCACGGAGCGGCTTTATTCTGTACTTTCAGGACCCTCCAATAAGATGCGTATCGGTATTCCGTCCGAAACCAAGACCCTCGAAGGCCGCGTGGCCCTCATCCCCGCCGCCGCCGCCGACCTGGTGCGCCGCGGCCACGAGGTGTTCATCCAGTCCGGTGCCGGCACCAAGAGCGGCTACGCGGACTCCGACTACGCCGCGCTGGGCGTCACCGTGGTGCCCGATGCCGCCGCCGTTTATGAGAAGGGCGAGCTGATCGTCAAGGTCAAGGAGCCGATCGAGGGCGATCTCAAGCTGCTCAAGAAGCACCACCTGCTGTTCTGCTACCTGCACCTGGCCGCTGAGCCCGCGCTCACGAAGAGCCTGCTGGACATCGGCCTGACCGGCGTGGCCTTCGAGTCCGTCGACGAGAACGGCGCGCTGCCGCTCCTGCTGCCGATGTCGGTCATCGCCGGCCGCATCGCGACCCAGATCGGCACCACGCTCCTGCACCAGCCGAACGGCGGCAAGGGCAAGCTGCTCGGCGGCATGGCCTCCACCCCGCGCGGCAAGGTGGTCGTGCTGGGCGCCGGCGCCGCCGGCGGTAACGCTGCCGCGCTGGCCGCCTCGGCCGGTGCCAACGTGGTGGTCTTCGACAAGCGTCCGGACCGCATGGCCGAGATGATGGCCCTGGGCCCGAACGTCACCGCCCTGTATGCCTACGAGTCGTCGGTGGCCGAGGAAGTGCGCAACGCCGACATCGTCGTCGGTGCCGTGCTGATCCCCAGCGCCAAGGCGCCGCGTGTGGTCACCGAGGACATGGTCAAGACGATGGAGAAGGGCTCGGTGCTCGTCGACATCTCGATCGACCAGGGCGGCTGCTTCGAAACCTCGCGCCCGACCACCTGGAAGGAGCCGACCTACACCGTCCACGGCGTGACGCACTTCTGCGTGACCAACATGCCGGGCGCCGTGCCGCAGACCTCTTCCACGGCCATTTCCGCCGCCATCCTGCCGTACGTGCAGCGCCTGGCCGCCGGCAACGAGTGGCGCGACTACGCCCCGCTGGCCGCCGGCATCAACATCGAGAACGGCAAGATCGTGCACCCGGCCCTCCAGGGCATGGCATGATGCCGGAAACCGGGACCGAGGCTGTTCGTTAGTGGCGCGAAGCGCGAAAGTCGTAAAAAGGCAGGCCAAGGCGCAGGTCAAGGCCCAGCGGGAGGGCTTGAGCGACGAGCTCAAGCGCCGCCTGCGCGAAGCCGGGGCGCTGCTCCTGTTGCCGCTTGCCCTTTACCTCCTCGTGTGCCTGCTCAGCTATAACGACCAGGACCCGAGCTGGGGCCACATGGGCGTCGCCGACCATGCCACCAACTTCGGTGGCGCGGTCGGCGCGAACATCGCCAACCTGCTCAGGTACATCTTCGGCCTGGTGTCGTACGGCTTCCCGTTGTTGCTCCTCGCGCTGGGGATCCAGGTGATCCGCCAGCGCGGCGAGCGCAACGTGCAGCCCTGGGAGCCGTCGCTGCGGCTCATCGGTTTCGTCTTCTTCTTCATCACCGCGCCGGCGTTGGTCTACCTGAACGTCGATGCGGTGGTGCTTCCCGAAGGTCCCGGCGGCATCGTCGGCAAGTGGGTGGGCCACGGCCTGCATAACGCCTTCGGCGACAAGGGCGCGCCCCTGCTTTTGCTGGCGGTGTGCCTCATCGCCATCACCCTCGCCACCGGGCTCTCCTGGTTCCGCCTGATGGACGCCACCGGCGAGCTCGTCATGCGCCTCGGCGGCTGGTTCGGCGGCAAGCTGCGCCAGGCGCCCGACGTCATGGCCGCCCGTTCGGCCCGCGCCGAGCGCGAGGTGGTCAAGAAGGCCGAGGCGGTCAAGCAGGCGAAGCGCGAGCCCGTGCGCATCGAGACCCCCACGCCGATGGTGGTCAAGAGCGAGCGCGCCACGCGCGAGAACCAGATTCCGCTGTTCACGGGCGCGTCGATGGATGGCGAGATCCCGCCGCTGTCGCTGCTCGACGAAGCGCCGCCGCAGGGGCCGGGCTACTCCGAGGAAACCCTCGAGGTGCTCTCGCGCCAGGTGGAGCTGAAGCTCAAGGATTTCCGCGTCGAGGCGCGCGTGGTCGGCGTCTACCCGGGCCCCGTCATCACCCGTTTCGAGCTCGAACCGGCCGCCGGCGTGCGCGGCAGCCAGGTGTCCAGCCTGGACAAGGACATCGCGCGCGGCCTCTCCGTGGTCAGCGTGCGCGTGGTCGACGTCATCCCGGGCAAGAACGTCATCGGCCTGGAAATCCCGAACACCAAGAAGCAGATCGTCTACCTCTCCGAGATCCTCCGCTCCGAGCGCTACGACCAGGTGAAGTCGCCGCTGGCGCTGGCCCTGGGCAAGGATATCGGCGGCAAGGCCGTGGTCACCGACCTCGCCAAGATGCCCCACCTGCTGGTGGCCGGTACCACCGGCTCGGGTAAATCGGTGGCGGTGAACGCCATGGTGCTGAGCCTGCTGTACAAATCCAGCCCGAAAGACGTCCGGATGATCATGATCGATCCGAAGATGTTGGAGCTCTCGGTGTACGAGGGCATTCCGCATCTGCTGGCGCCCGTGGTCACCGACATGAAGGAAGCCGCCAACGCGCTGCGCTGGTGCGTGGCCGAGATGGAGCGCCGCTACAAGCTCATGGCCGCGGTTGGCGTGCGCAACCTCGGCGGCTTCAACAAGAAGGTGAAGGACGCCGAGAACAACGGCCAGCCGCTGCTCGATCCGCTCTTCCGCGCCAATCCCGACATGCCGGGCATGGTCGCCGAACCGCTGGAAGCGCTGCCGCACATCGTGATCATCATCGACGAATTCGCCGACATGATGATGATCGTCGGCAAGAAGGTGGAAGAGCTGATCGCGCGCCTCGCGCAGAAGGCGCGTGCGGCCGGCGTGCACCTGATCCTCGCCACGCAGCGCCCGTCGGTGGACGTCATCACCGGCCTGATCAAGGCCAACATCCCCACGCGCATCGCCTTCCAGGTTTCCTCGAAGATCGACTCGCGCACCATCCTCGACCAGTCCGGCGCGGAAGCGCTGCTCGGCCACGGCGACATGCTCTACCTGCCGCCGGGAACGGCCACGCCGGAGCGCGTGCACGGTGCCTTCGTGGACGATCACGAGGTGCACAACGTCGTGGAATGGCTGCGCGCGCAGGGTTCGCCGAACTACATCGAAGGCGTTCTGGAAGAAGTGCAGTCCACGGCCGACGGCAAGATCATCAACGATTCCGGCCTGCCGCAGGATGCCGATGGCGACGGCGACAGCGACAACGCGCTCTACGACCGCGCCGTGCGGGTGGTCACCGAGACCCGCCGCGCCTCCATTTCCGGCGTGCAGCGCCACCTGCGCATCGGCTACAACCGTGCCGCCCGCCTCGTCGAGCAGATGGAGCAGGACGGCATCGTCAGCGCGCCGCAGCACAACGGCAACCGCGAAGTCCTCGCGCCGCCGCCTCCGAAGGACTGATTCCGCATGAATGCCATGAAGCCGGGCGCGCTCCGCCAGCGTCCCTGGGGCCTGCTCGTCACCGGCGACCTCGTGCCTACCGCCGAGGTGCTGGACGAGGTCGAAAGCATCTTCGAGCTCAACCCCGCGATCCCCGGGCTCGAACTGCGCGCCGATGACGGCCGCGCCTGTTTCGTCACCCGCGACTACCCCAACGGCCATACCGCCGGGGTGGACGACGCCCTGGAAGTGATCTTCGCCGAACAGCCCGAGATCGCCGAGATCGCGGTGCTGGGGCAGGAAGCCCGCCCGGTGCACACGGCCACGCGCGACGCGCCGTACTGGCACCGCGACGGCAAGACCATCGCCGACATCAGCGAGAAGATGGAGGCCGGCGAGATCACGCCGTCCGAGGCCATCGACATGCTTAAGTCGCTGTTCGAAACCGATCGCTGACAATCGCGCCGAATCCAACGGAATCCGCCCATGAAACGCTTCCTGCTAGCCGCCACGCTGTTCCTGCTCAGCCTGCCGGCCTTCGCCGCCGGTCCGGCCCGCGAGCGCCTCGATGCGTTCGCCAAGCGCATGCACTCGCTCACCGGGCGCTTCAGCCAGACCATGTCCAACGCGAACGGCGATCCGGGCAAGACCAGTTCGGGCACGATGGCCCTGCAGGCGCCGCGCCAGTTCCGCTGGGAAACCACCTCGCCGTACAAGCAGACCATCGTGGCCGACGGCAGCCGCGTGTGGCTCTATGACCCGGACCTGGAACAGGTCACGGTACGCAAGCAGAGCACCGAGGAAGCGCAGAGCCCGCTCACGGTGCTTACCGATCTCTCGCAACTGGACAAGGGCTTCAAGGTAACGGAGCAGGGTGAGCACGACGGCCTGCAATGGCTGCGTCTCCAGTCCACGGGCAAGGATCCGCAGTTCGAATACGCCGACCTCGGCTTCGACGGCAGCGGTCTCGCCCGCATGGCCTTCCGCGACCAGCTCGGCAACACCACCCAGATCAGCTTCGCCGGGTGGAAGCGCAACGCCGACCTGCCGCCGGAAACCTTCACCTTCGTGCCGCCGCAGGGCACCGACGTGATCGGCGACGCGCCGGTCCTGCAGACGCAGCCGGTGAAATAACTGCACACCTGTGGGAGCCGGCTTCTGTGGGAGCCGGCTTCGCCGGCGATCCCGCGGCAGCGGGCAAGCTTGCCGCCAGTACCCATCGCCGCCGGGGCGGCTTCTCACGAAGACAGTTGCTCTTACACGTTGCGCGACATCAGCTGGATTTCCGGATGTAGGCGACACGTCCGGGTATCTTCACCCAGACGATCACGCCTCGCGGCGTCGATTCCACATCGAGCCGGCCGCCCATCCGTGCCGCGCGCTCGCGCATGCCCACGATGCCGAAGTGGCTATCGTCTTTCGACTTGCCCACTTCGGCCTTGAAGCCGTCGCCGTCATCACGCACGCATAATCTCAGCGACCGGCGCGCGTACTCGATCATGATGTAGATCGAGCGCGCGTGGCTGTGCTGCGTGGCATTGATCACCGCCTCGCGCACGATGCTATGGAGTTCGTCGACCACTACCGGATTCACCTCGTGGCGCCGGCGCCCCGCAAGCACGGACACATAGACCGGCTTGTCGAGATCGTCCACGAGCGCGGCGACGCGCTGCTCGAGCGAGCCTTCCTCCGAGGCGTGGCCGCGCAGGCCCTTCACCCGGTCGCGTCCCTCGACCAGCAGGGCTTCGGCACGGTCGATGGTGCGCTCCAGTGCGGCACGCGAGCGGTCGTCCCTTGCGAGCCCATCGGCGAATGCCTGGAAGCGCAGGATCAATCCCTGGACGCCTTGCAGCAGCGTGTCGTGCAGTTCGCGCGCGATGCGCTCGCGCTCGCGGTGGCGCTCGTCCAATCGCCAGCGCAAGCGCCGGGTGAGCATCCGCACGCGCCAGCGATGCGCCAGCCACACCAGCAAGACGATGAAGAACACGCAGGCCACCTGGAAGGCCGTGCGCTCGAACAGATGCGGTGCCACGGTCACGCTGACCGGATCGGAGATGCTCCAGTGATGGCCGTCGTAGGATGCTTCCGCATGGAACGTGTAGTGGCCGGGCGGGAGATCGGTATAGATCGCTTCGCGCCGCGAACCCGCGTCCTGGAACGTGGCGTCCAAGCCCTCGAGGCGATAGCGGAAGGCGAGCCCACGCGACCGGCCTGGAGCCAGCGCCGTGTACGCGACGCGCAGATTGCGGTCGCCGTTGAGCTCCACGGCGGCGCCCGTGTTGAAGATGGCATCAGCCGAGGTCACCGAGCGGATCACCACCGGCGGCGGAGAGGGCAGCGGTGGTTGCCGCAGGGGATCCAGCCACGCCAGTCCCTGCGATCCGGCGAACCAGAGGCGTCCATCGCTGGCCGCGAGCACCGTCGGCAGCGGGCGCACGAGCTGCGCGGGGCCGGGCAGGCCATCGTCCATGCCGAGCAAGCGGGTGTCGGCCGGTTCCGTCGGCCGTTCGAGTGCCGCCTTCCAGGCCTCGGCGCTGAAGCGGATCACGCCGGCCACGCCGTACGCCCAGACACAACCATCCTTGCTCCGAACGATGCCAGTGATCGCATTGAAACGGTCGGCCGGTTGCGCAGCCAGCTGGCGGAAGCGTTCGCCGTCGAAGAACGACAGGCCGTGCTCGGCGCCCACGACGAGGCGCTCGCCGATGGTGGAAATGGACGCGACAGGGCCAAGGTTCAGGCCGTCGGCGCGTCCGAAGCGGCGCAAAACGTTGCCGTCGAGCATCGCGATGGAACCGTCAAGATAGCCGAACCAGGCGCGGCCACCGGGATCGACATGAATCACGGCCGGCGCCAGGGCGGGGAAGGCGGCGACGGTCGAAGCGGGCAGCCATCCCTGGGATGTCTGCATGTACGCGCCACGCAGCCGTAACGAAATCCACAGCCGTCCCGCGCCGTCGCGCGCGATCGCCTGGACGACCGTCCGACGGCCCGTCGCGTCGTCAGGCAGCGGCACCGGCCCGGGCTTGCCGTCGCGCAGGTGCCAGAGCTTCCCGCTGCCGCCGAGCCATACGGAACCGTCGGTATCGCGGTACGCCGAATTCACCGCACCTTCGAAGCCGGGCAGGGGCACCGGGGCGGGCGTGAGCCGCCACAGCCGGTCCGGGTACGCGGTGCGCGCCGCCGTTCCGGTCCAGGTCTGGCCGCTGCCGTCTTCCACCAGCGCGAAGTACACCTCAAGCTTCGGAAAGCGTACCCGCGAGAGCCAGCTGTCGCGGAACACGTCCAGGCCCGCCTTCGTGCTTACCCACAGGGAGCCTTCGCGATCTTCCATGAGGGTCATGGTGGCCTGCGACGTCATGCCGAGGTCGTCGGCGTACGTCTGCATGCGAGGCTCTTCCACGTCGCCGGTGGTCGTCGCATCCACGTATTGGCCGGCCATGCGGCAGAGGTTCACCTCGCAGGCGACCGTCCACAGGTTGCCGTCGCGATCGAAGGTGGTCGTGGTGCTGTTGGCGCGCCGCCGTGGACCATGCGGGAAAGGCTTGCCCCATTCCCCGGGCAGCGGATGGATGCCTGCCGGGGTACGCAACCACACGCTGCCGTCCGGGTTGTTCATGAGGTGGCCGGGATACGTGTCCGGCACGCCGGAATCCTCAAAGCGCCTGGCGCCCTTGCGCAAGACGTAAAGCGCGTCCTTCGTCGACAACCAGAGGTTCCCGCGGGCATCCTCGAGGAACTGTTCCACCGCTCCCGTGACGCCCCAGGCCGCGGACACTTCGCTCCAGCGCGTGCCCTCGAAACGGTACAGGCCGGTCTCGGTCGCCGCCCAGAGGTGGCCGTCGCCGTCGGTGCCGAATTCGTCCACGGCGACGTTATCCGGCAGGCCTTCGGCGGCGCCATACAAGGTGACCTCGCCGTGCCGCAGCCGCGCGACCCCGCCGTATGAGCGGCTCACCCATAGATCGCCGCCTGGAGCGGCGTAGATGGTCCAGGTGGACTCGCTGCCGTTGCTCGAAGGCGGCAGCAGCGAGACTTTCTCGAAGGCGAACCCGTCGTACCGATACAGGCCCGTTCGCGTGCTGACCCAGAGCCAGCCGTCCTCGGTCTGTGCCATGGAGGCCGCGCCCACGGGCACCCCGTCCTCTCCGCGCAAGGCGGCGTGGTGGAGCTGCGCGAGCGTGCGTTCCGGGTCCGTTGCGCTCGCGGGGGCGCTCCAGCAAACCAGCGTGAGCGCGAAGAGCATGAGGCGACAGACGAAAGACATGGCTACATGATCCCCTGTTCCTCCAACAAGGTCACGGTTCATGCCAGACTGAACCGAACAGTGGACGTGCGTCGGGGAGCAAGGGCATGTATCTGGTCTGGGCAATCGTCGGAGCGGTGATCGGCGCCTTCGTGGGGGAAGGCGTCGCGGGTGGGGTCGCCGGTTTCGCCATCGGTTTTCTCTGGGGTCGCACGTCGCAACTGCGCCGCGATCTCGACGAGGCGCGCCGCCTCATCGGTCAGTTGGGCCCCGCTGCGGTGCCGGCCGCACAGACGTCGCCACCGCCGATCCCCGTTCCTCCCGCCACACGGCCCGCAGCGCATCCAGTGGAGACCCTTGCGAGGCCCCCTGTCGGAGCCGATTCCGTCGGCGCTACGACCTCGCGACCACCTCCCGCCGAACCGACCGGCCCAACCCTTGCCGACCGCCTCACCGCTGCCATCAAACGCTGGTTCACCGAAGGCAATGTGCCGGTCAAGGTCGGCATGCTCGTGCTCTTCGCCGGTGTCGCCGCCTTCCTCAAGTACGCCGCCGACACGGGCCTGCTTCGCGTACCGGTGTCGGTACGCCTCAGCCTGGTAGCCCTGGCAGCCATCGCCGGCGCAGCTTTCGGCTGGTGGCAACGCGACCGGCGCCGCGCCTTTGCGCTGTCCCTGCAGGGTGGCGCCATCGGCGTGCTGGTGATGACGGTGTTCGCCGCGTACCGCCTCTACGGCCTGCTGCCGGCGGGCTGGACCTTCGCCCTGCTGATCGTCTTCGTCGGCGCGCTCGGAATCCTGGCGGTGTTGCAGGACTCACTGGCGCTTGCCGTGCTCGGCCTCGTCGCCGGCTTCGCCGCGCCTTTGATCGCCTCGACGGGCGAGGGCAACCACGTCGTCCTGTTCTCGTATTACGCGCTGCTCAACCTCGGCATCCTGGGCATCGCCTGGAAACGTGCGTGGCGCGTGCTCAACGTGCTCGGTTTCGTCGCCACGTTCGGCGTGGGTACGGCATGGGGAGTGCTGCGCTACAGCCCAGCGCTGTTCGCCAGCACCGAGCCCTTCCTCATCCTGCATTTCCTGCTCTATCTCGCCGTGCCGTGGCTGCACGTGCTGCGTTCGCCAAAGCGCGGCCGCGCCATCCTCGACGGCTGCCTGATGTTCGGCAATCCGATCGCGAGCCTGCTGCTGCAGGGGGCCTTGCTCGACTGGCGCCCGTTGCCGCTCGCGGTGTCGGCGCTCGTGGCCGCCGCGATCTACGTGGCCATCGCCTTCGCCATCCGGCGCCGCGACGACATGTCGCTGCTGCGCGAGACCTGGGCCGTGCTCGCCGTGGCCTTCGCCACCATCGCGGTACCACTGGCCCTCAGCGCGAGCGTCACCGCGAGCGTGTTCGCCCTCGAAGGCGCGGGGCTGATCTGGCTGGGCTTCCGCCAGGGCCGCCGGCTGCCGCGCTGGGCCGGCGTCTTCCTGCAGGTGGCGGCCGGCGCCGCGTGGGTGATCGCTTCGCTGTTCCACCAGCACGCCGTCGACCCGCCGCTGATCAACGCGTCGCTCATCGGCAGCCTGCTGCTGGTGATCGGCACGGGCACGGGCGTCGCGCAGTTCGACCGGCATGGCACGTCGCGCGGCGTGTCGAGCCTCGCGCGCATCGGGCTCCTCGTGTGGGCGGTGCTCTGGTGGCTGATCGGCTTCGCGAACGAGATCGACGCCTTCGTCACCGAACCTGCGTTCGAAGCTGCGTGCTGGCTCGCGCTGCTGTCGGTGACGGGCTTGCTCCTCGCGCTGGCTTGTCCTCTGGCGCGCAAACTCGATCTTGGGGTGACCCTGGCCTTCGCGCTGCCGCTGTTCCTGTTTGCCGGCATGGTGGTCGTGCTTTCGGCGGCGAACGCGGGAGTCCAATGGCTAAGCGGCTGGCCGCTGGCAAGCGTGATCGTGATGGCCGTCGCAGGCTGGTTCGCCTTGCGCGGCGTCGTCGCGCATCGTGTCGCCGCGGTGGCGGCGGCGACGATATGGTGGGTGCGCTGGCTGGCGGTTTTCACCGTCGCCATCGCCATCGCGCTGGATGGGGCGACGCGCCTCGGCGAGGGCTGGCAGCTTTTCGCCCGGGCCATGCCGACGCTGCTGCTCGCGGCGCTGCTGCTCTGGGGCGCGCGCTGGCTGGCGTCGCCGCTGTCGGTGCATCTACGTGACATCCGTCATGCCGTCGGTGCCTGCGTGGCCATCGCGATGCTCGCCGTGGGTGCCGTGGCGCTCGGCGCGGCTGGCTCGCCGGCGCCGCTGCCTTTCGTACCCGTGCTCAATCCTGTCGACCTGCTGCTGGTCGCCGTACTGCTGTTCGTGGCGCGCGCCTTCTTCGATGAGGCGATGCCGCGCGAGCTTCGCGCGACGCGCCCCGCTGTGCTCGCCGCGCTGTTCTTCGTGGTGGCGACCAGCATGACGCTGCGCGCGGTGCATCATCTCGGCGGCGTGCCGTGGGATGGCGCGATGGCTGGCTCGAGCCTCGCCGAGCTATCGCTCACCGTGGTGTGGAGCGTGATCGGCATGGTGGCCTGGGTGCTCGGTTCGAAGCGCGGGCAGCGTCTGCTCTGGCTGGCCGGTGCCGCGACGATGGCACTCGTGCTGCTGAAGCTGTTGCTGGTGGATCGCGCGCACCTCGGCAACCTGTTCGGGATCGCTTCGTTCATCGCCTATGGCCTGCTGTGCACGGTCATCGGCTATCTCGCACCCGCGCCGCCACGACAACAGGTCGTGGCCGAACCTCCGGAGTCGTCGCATGCGTCGTGACTGGCGTCCTTGCCTGGCGAGCCTCGGCCTGCTCGCGATGTCGGTCCATGCAGAGCTGCCACCGTCCTTCGCGGTGGCTTATCCGCTCGACCTTCAACCGGGCGCCAAAGCATATGCCGTGACCCTGCCCGAGGATGCTTACGCGTGGGCCAGCCGTGACGCAGGCTTGGCCGATGTGATCGTCGTCGACGCGAAGGACCGTCAGGTTGCCGCCGGCTTGTACGCGGCGGCAGCCCCCACCTCGCATCCGGCGACCCTGGATGCGACGCTGCTCGCCGTACCGCAAAGCGCCGGCGGCACCGCAGGTGCGCGCATCCAGCGAAGCGCCCATGGCGACATCCTCATCGAGCCGGGCGCCGCGGCGACCGCCGGCGCACCGGAAGACTGGCTCTTCGACGCACGCCAGGCGGTAGCGCCGGAACGCCTGGAGTTCGCGCCGTTCGACCGTGACGTCGAGCTGCGGATCGATGTCGACGCCAGCAACGATCTCCAGGACTGGACGCGGCTCGTTCGCGGCGCCACGGTCGTCGCGCTAGGGAAGGGCGACGGCGCGGTCGACGCGCGCGTCATCAAGCTCAGTGGCGGTCCCGCGCGCTACTACCGCATACATGTCGCGCGCGGCGAAGCGCCCTGGGCACCCGGTGCCGCGGCGAAGGTGACGCTTTCCGGCACGGTCGAAGACGTGGCGGCGAAGGACGAAACCCCGCAACGCTGGCTGGAGCTTGCCTCGACGGATGCCGGGCAGCGCGGGCAGGGTGTCGACTACGACTACCGTCTGCCGGCGGCATTACCGGTGACCGCGCTGCGCGTGAAGCTGGGCAAGGGCGATACCGTCGCACGCTTCGATGCCATCGCCGTGGAAGGCACGATGAGCGGCGAACAGCTCGGTACGCTGGTGGTGACGCCGCCGCAGGACAATGGCAGCGCTCATCCGCTAGACCTGGCACCCGTGCGGCGCGAGATCCTGCGGCTGCACTCCGCGACGCCGCTGCGCGAAGCGCCGCGCCTGCTGGTCGGCTGGCAACCGGACCGCATCGTCTTCCTTCGGGAAGGCGACGCGCCTTACCGCCTGCTGGTCGGCAGTCATTCGGGGCGCCGTGCCGCATGGCCCATCGACGAAGCCATCGCGGCCCTGCGCAAGGCGAACGGGCCTGCCTGGCGGCCCGAACCCGCCACGCCAGGCAACGTGCAGGAGCTGGCGGGACGGAAGGCCCTGGACGCCGCCGAAGCGCCCTTCGACTGGACCCGTCCGCTGCTATGGGTGGTGCTCCTGTTTGGCGCTGCCATCGTCGCCGCCATGGCCGCCAGCCTCCTGCGCAAACCGAAGACATAGAGAAGAGCGATAATGGCGGCATGTCTTTCCAGTCTCCTGGCCTGTTCCCCGAACCCGATGCCCTGAAGCCGCTGGCCGAGCGCATGCGTCCGCGCGCGCTCGACGAAATCGTGGGGCAGCAGCGCGTGGTGGGCGAGGGCAAGCCGTTGCGCCGCGCGCTGGAAGCGGGCCGCGTGCACTCGATGATCCTCTGGGGTCCGCCCGGCTGCGGCAAGACCACGCTGGCCTTGCTGGTGGCGCGCTACGCCGATGCCGACTTCCGGGCCATTTCCGCCGTGATGAGCGGCCTGCCCGACGTGCGCAAGGCGCTCGCGGAGGCCGAGGGCAACTTCGCGCAGGGCCGGCGCACCGTGCTCTTCGTGGACGAGGTGCACCGTTTCAACAAGGCGCAGCAGGATGCCTTCCTGCCGCACATCGAACGCGGCGTGATCATCTTCGTGGGCGCCACTACGGAGAACCCCTCGTTCGAACTCAATTCCGCGCTGCTCTCGCGCTGCCGTGTGCACGTGCTCGACGCCGTCGGTCCCGAGGACATCGTTGCCGCCCTGCATCGTGCCCTCGCGGACAAGGAACGCGGCCTCGGCGACCTGGGCCTTTCGGTCGACGAAGCCTCGCTGAAGCTCATCGCCAGCGCTGCCGACGGCGACGTCCGCCGCGCGCTTACCCTGCTGGAAATCGCCGCCGAGCTCGCCGAAGGTGGGCGCATCGACGACGCCACGCTCGAGCAGGTGCTGGCCGACCGCACGCGCCGCTTCGACAAGAGCGGCGAGCAGTTCTACGACCAGATCTCGGCGCTGCACAAATCCGTGCGTTCGTCCGATCCCGATGCCGCGGTGTACTGGCTTACCCGCATGCTGGACGGCGGCTGCGATCCGCTCTACCTCGCCCGGCGCATGACTCGCATGGCAGTGGAAGACGTGGGCCTGGCCGAACCGCGCGCCTGGCGCATGGCCCTGGATGCCTGGGATACCTACGAGCGCCTCGGCAGTCCCGAAGGCGAACTGGGGCTTGCCCAGCTGGCGATCTGGCTGGCCATCTCGCCGAAGAGCAACGCTGCTTACATGGCCTACAACAAGGCACGCGCCACGGTGAAGCAGATGGGCAGCCTGGACGTGCCCATGCACCTGCGCAACGCGCCCACGAAGCTGATGAAGGGCCTCGGCTACGGCAGCGGCTACCAGTACGACCACGACGTGGAAGGCGGCATCGCCCTCGACCAGCAATGCCTGCCCGACGAACTCGCCGGCATGGCCTTTTACGAACCCGTGGACCGCGGGCTCGAGGTGAAGCTTCGCGAGAAGCTCACGGCGTTACGTGCCGCCCGCGCCGCCGCGCGCAACGAGAAGGGCTGACGCGCACGGCAGCCCCTGGAAGGAACATCGGAAGAACGACCGCGCGGTCGGTACGCCTTGCAGCGGAAATCAGGTTCTAGCCGATACGTCGCTTCGTCGTGCCGGCCTACCGTGACATCTCCTGAACCAACCACTGGAGAATTGTCATGGCAAAAGCCCTCATCACCTGGCCACCCGGTTCCACCGACGGCGAGCGCGAAGGAAAGAGGCTCCGCGAGTTGTACAAGACCACGTCCGAGTGGGTCCAGGGCGCCAACCTCGGCGACTTCACGTCGTCGGGATTTTCGATCCTCATCGTCGTCGGCCATCGCGAAGAGATCGAAGCACCGGCCGTCCTGAAGAGCCTGGCGGCCTGCGTGACGAAGCTCGGCATCAAACTAGTGGTCATGGCCAACTGCAACAGCGGCATGGTGCGCTCGGGCGGCAGCGCGCTCAGCGACTTCAACGAGCTCTGGGCACCCGCGCAGCGCCTGGCCAACGAAACCGGCGCCAGGGTGGCCGCCACGAAGCGCGTGCTCACCTTCGACGAGGTCGGCAAGAGCCAGGCATTCAAGAGCAGCGGAGACCATGGCATCGAACCGGCGAATCCGAGTGGCAGCGACCTCTGGGCTCGGTTCGACAAGCAGGACCCGGTGGACGAAATCACCGAAGGCCTCTCGCACGTCTAGCTCGAAAAATCAGTATTTAGCCGATACGGGTCCTCATCGTCCCAGCATACCGTCACGCGACGGACCAGGACGGTGCCGACGAAACACAGGAGGGGCAGGACGCCCTACGCGGCGGCCGCCGGGGGAGCCCGGCGGCCGGGTTTGGCAGGAGGGCTAACCGGAGGGGAACATCATGCCTGTCACCGTGCTGCTGGCCGATGAGCAGGCCCTGCTTCGCGACGGAGTGGCCGCTTTGCTGGCCGGTTCGCCACGTTACGAGGTGATAGGCAGCATTTCCGACGGCCGCGAATGCGTGCGCCGGGCGTTGCGCTGCCAGCCGGGTCTTATCGTCTTCGACTGCGCCATGCGGGGCCTGAGCGGCCTCGAGGCCATACGGCGCATCGCACCGCGTTGCCCCACGACACGACTGCTCTGCCTGTCCGCCTACGAAGACTCACGGTGGGTACGAGCGGCATTCGACGCGGGCGCACAGGGCTATGTGCTGAAACGTGACGGATTCGACGTTTTGCGCGAAGCGATAGAGAGCGTGATGCGCTCGCGCTACTTCATCAGTCCCGACATTGCCCATCTCCTGGTGGACGGCCTGCGACGCCACGACGGGCCGGCCTTTGCCCATCGGGATGCATTGAGCGCCCGCGAGCGCGAAATCACCCAACTCTTCGCCGAAGGCCTCAGCGCGCGGGAAATCGCCGAGCGCTTGCATGTCAGCGTCAAGACCGTCGGCACGCACCGCGAGCACATCATGGCCAAGCTGGGCATCAACGGCATCGCGAAGCTCACGCGCTACGCCTTGCGCGAAGGCCTCACCACGCTCGAACCGTAAGCCGCGCCATCAGGCATTGCATGTGCGGGAATCAGGTTTTCACCGATCCCGCAATGCCCACCCCAAGCAGAAAGTACATCGGCCGGCGCCACCGCGCCGAAACGGGAGAACACAGCCATGGCCAACTTCGACAGCTTCTTTCCCACGCTCCTCAAGCACGAGGGTGGGTTCGTCAACGATCCCGTCGATCCCGGTGGTGCCACGAACAAGGGCGTGACATTCGCAACCTTCAAGCTGTACGCGCCGGAGCTCCTGGGTATCGCCCATCCCACCGTGGACGACCTCAAGCAGCTGACCGACGAGCAGGCGGGCAAGATCTACAAGAAGCAGTACTGGGACAAGGTTCGCGGCGACGCCATCGACACGCAGGAAATCGCGAACTTCCTCTTCGACTTCCAGGTGAACGCCGGCGCCAACGCCACGAATACGCTGCAGCGCGTGCTGAACGCGCTGGGCGCGAAACCGCAGCTCGTCGTGGACGGCTCGGTCGGCCCGGGCACGCTGGCGGCAATCAACGGCACCGACCAGGCCGCGCTCTACAAGGCATTCAAGGAGGCGCGGCGGAAGTACTACCAGGACCTGGTACAGCGGCGGCCGGCCCTGGGCAAGTTCCTCAACGGCTGGATGAATCGCGTGAATTCCTTCCCGGATTCGATTGCGGTGCCAGCCCGGACAGGAGGCGCGTGACCCATGGCCGCGCAGACCTCGCTGAACACCCTGATCGAAGCCATCGCGGGAGCGGTGGTCGATGCGCAGGATCGCATCGAGCAGCACCAGATGTCCCACCTGAGCGACTTCTTCGACCAAGACAACCGCCCGAAGAGCGTGGTGATCCGCATGCCTTCGCTGCACCCGCAGGCCAGTGAAGGTGACGAGGACCTCTACCGTGCACCGATCCTGCCGCTGGTCTCGACCAATGTGCTGCGCATCAAGGATGTGGAAATCACCTTCGATGCCGACATCGGTCCGCTGGTGGAGGGCGACCTGCCCGCCGAGGAACCGGTCGAGCCCGGCTGGAAGGGAAAGCCGCCCCCGGCGCGTCCGCACCTGAGCGTCGATCCCGGCGCGGGCGGCAACGACCGCCGCTCCGGCAGCGTGCACGTCGTGATGCGCGTGGAAGGCAGCGAACCCACCGACGGTGCGGCGCGCCTCATGAACCACCTGGCACAGACGCAAGGGGTGTTCAAGACGTTCAAACCGGGCGGCTGAGGAGTCGACCGCTGAACCGCGACGAGCACATCGTTCGCCGCGTCAAATACCACAAGGAGTCACATCATGGCTGACGAACTCGTCAATCTTTCCAGCCAGTTCAAGGGTCTGCCCATGGGCGACCTGATCGGTTCACCGCTCCAGGCCGCCTGCGAGGCGCAGGTGAAGCTGGCCCAGGCCACCGCGGATTTCATCAAGGTCATCGGCTTCATGCCGCCGGCCGCGAACGATCCCAATGGCGTGGGTGCGACCCGTACTGCCCAATTCCGTTTCAAGCGTCCCGTCGACGATCCGGCCAAGGCCGGCGGCATCGCCGAGGAAGACGTCGAGCTCGAAGTACCGCTGCTGGCCATCGTCAAGGTGCCCAACCTCAGCGTCACCAAGGTCGACATCATCTTCGACATGGAAGTGAGGTCATCTTTCAGCCAGACCGAAAGCGAAGACAAGAAGGGTGAGTTCAGCGCGGAGATGTCCATCGGCTGGGGAATCTTCAAGGCGACGGCGAAGGTGTCGGGTTCGGTGGCGACCCACAAGGAAAACACGCGCAAGTCCGACAATTCCGCAAAGTACCACGTGGAAGTGCACGCCGAGGACAACGGCATGCCGGAAGGCCTGGCGCGAGTCATGGACATCCTGCAGACGGCTTGCGCCCCGCGCAAGATCAGCGCGCCGGTCGCCGTGAGCGACGCGCCGAACACGTCGGCGAACACCAGCAGCAACAGCGGCAACGGCGGTTGAGAGCTTCGATCCAACAGCGAATCGCGTCGTCCGCAAGGCCGCCGCGATTCCTTCCGGGAGCATGAGGATGTTCGACCTGACCGACGTGAAGTTCGTCAAGCGGGTGGTCGTGGGCAGCGATAACCCCAACCAGATGCAGACCGAGGCGCAAGTGGAAGACGCGCAGGCCTTGCTCAACCGCTGCCTCAGCGATACGCCGAAGGGTTGCATCATCGGCGTGGAAAAGAGCTTTACCGTGCTGCAACTCGGTGAGCACCAGGTGGTGTTGCAGTGGCTCTGCTACCACGTGGGCTTTCCGCGCAAGCCCGCCTGGCTGGGCGAGGGGTAGGGCGCCATGGCTGCGTGCACCTTCAACCAATTGCTGTATGCGCTGCGCGTATCCGTGGAAGCGGCAAACGAGGCGCTGCAACGACGCCGGCTCCTTCAGTACGAAGCGGGTACCGCCGGCGGGCAGGCCCTGCACGTGGAAGTGCCGCGCGATTCGGCCTTCGACGCGCCGCTGGAATCCGTCGTGATTCCGCTCAATTGGTTCCGCGATCCCCGCGTGCCGCAGGTGATCGAGCTGGCCGTGGAGTTCGACTGCCGATTGCGCTACGAGCGCGGCAGCCGTGGGACGGGCGGGATGGTGATCGACATGCGTCCGCCGCCGCTCAGATGGTTTCGCCGCAGACCCTTGCACCGCCTCCGTATTGCGTTCCGCGCGGTCGATGCGTGGCAGCCAGATGTCTCGATCGACGGGCGTGTAGTGAGACTTCCGCTCACGGGGAGCGAGTGATGGAAAGGCTTTCCAGATTGCATGTATCGGCGGAATGGGAAGCGGCGTTCATCGCTTGCCTGGGTGAACCGCCGCGGCGGCCGGGCGCTCGCCGAAAGGTATGGATCGTGTGCGTGCTGCTTTTTCTCGCCGGCACCGCCGGCGTCCTGGCGTGGTTCGTCCATTAATCGGGCCACACCGTTCACAACGTAAGGAGAACGTCATGTTGAAGCTCAATCCGAAAATCATGGGTATCGCAGTCGCCTTGTGCATGCTGCCGCTGGCCGCCTTCGCCGATCCGACGGGCGGGTGGCGGGGCTCGGTCACGAAAGGCAACGAAAGTTATCCGGTGGAGGCCGTCTTCACCTCGAGGAAGGTGGAAGTGCATTTCGGGGGAACGGCTGCGTGCGCATTGAAGGCCGACTACGTGAAGCCCGACGGCCGCGACCTGCTCTATACCTTCGGCGTTTCCACCAATGGTGGACAGCTCTGCGACCGCCTCTACGGCCAGGTGCTGGAAGTGCGATACACCGACGGCGACGACCATATGACCATCAGCTTCAACGCCGGCGGCAAGTGGTCGGGCGATCTCCAGAGGGACAACCCCAGCTCCTGACCGAGGATTCCCATGGACACCATGCTGCTCTTCACCCGCTTCTGGCTCCTGCTGGCCGCGATCGGCGGCGCCGTCCTTCCGGTGGCGCTCGGCAACGAGCCTTCGCGCAAGCGCGCCGTCGTCCAGGTGGTGTGCGGCGCCATGCTGGCGATCTTCCTCGCACCTGCGCTGGAAGAACGCTTCCTCCCCGATTCGCCGGCGCAGGTCAACGCCGGCGTGTCCTTCCTCATCGGCTGCTTCGGCCTCAAGGTGACGATGATCGTGCAGAAGCTCATCGACACGCAGGGCGAATCGCTGGCCAATCGCCTCATCGACCGCTTCACCGGAGGGAACCACCCATGAACGACGGGCTGTTCTACCTGTACGGAAATTTCCTGTGCAATACGGTGATCACGTCATGCAGCCTGTGGCTGCTGACCGACCGCCGCTTCCCCCGCATCGTGCGCGCCTGCTACGGGTTCATCGCCGCCGGTGCGATGGTGAACGTGTTCGGCATGGTCTGCGCCATCCTTGGGCTTCGGCATATGGACTATGGCCATGTGTGGCCGGGAGAACTGGTAGGCAATTTCGGCGTCGCCATGCTCCAGGGCTACTGGGTCTGGCGAAGGGCGCGCAGACGCCTTGCCGTTCCTCCTGCCGTCGGCCCCCTCTAGGGGGCCGGGGCCCCTGCCAAAAGACCGATACCAGCAGGGGATGCGCAGTCGTACGCTCGGGCCACCACCCGGGAGGAGAGGAACGATGCGTATCGCCATTGCGACACTGATCGGTGGGTTGATCATGTTTTTCTGGGGTGCGTTCGCGCACATGGTCCTTCCACTGGGCGAACTCTCCATGCGTGCGCCCACCAACGAAGACGCCGTACTGAGCGCCTTGCGCGAAGGCCTGCCGGCGGAGCAGGGCATCTACATGCTGCCGCACTTCGACATGGCCACCATGCATGGGAACGACCAGGCCATGAAGGCGTACTCGGAGAAGGCCAAGGCCAACCCCTATGCCTTCATCGTCTACGCGCCCAACGGCAAGGACCCGCTGGCCATGGGCGGCAACCTGTTCCACCAGTGGCTCTCGGATACGCTGGCAGCCCTGATGATCGTCCTCGTGATGCTCCGCATCGCCGGCCTCGGCGTCGTCCGCGGCCTGTACATCGGCCTGGCCTTCGGCGTCTTCAGCTGGCTGGCGATGAGCGTGCCGTACTGGAACTGGTACCGCTTCCCCGGCGCCTTCACCGCCGGCACCCTGGTCGAACAGGCCTTCGGCTGGCTGCTAGCCGGCGCCGCGATGGGCTGGTGGCTGGCCCGCAAAGCACACCACACCACCGTCAAACCCATGCCCTGACAAAACCCCCAGGGGTGCCGGCTCCCACGCCGGCCCCCTCACGTCGTCCCTGCGAAGGCAGGGACCCAGCGCTTTAAGCCTCCCAAAGTGCCCCGGAGAGGTGGGACCCCAGCATCCCACCCCCCGAAGTTTGCGATAATCCCGCATTCAACACCCACGGAAGCCAAGAACATGCTGGATCCCGCCCTCCTGCGCGGCCGCCTTGCCGAAACGGCAGAACGCCTCCGCGCCGCCCGGAACTTCGACCTCGACGTGACTACGATCGAGCGCCTCGAATCCGAGCGCAAGGCGCTTTCCACCGAGACGCAGGAGCTGCAGAACCTGCGCAACACCCGTTCCAAGGCCATCGGCCAGGCCAAGGCCAAGGGTGAGGACGTGGCCCCGTTGATGGCCGAAGTGGCCGGCATCGGCGACAAGCTCAAGGCGAACGAGCAGGCCCTGGCCGAGGTCCAGGCCAAGCTGGCCGACATCGCCCTCGGCATCCCGAACCTCCCCGACGAATCCGTGCCCATCGGCAAGGACGAGAACGACAATGCCGAGCTCCTCCGCTGGGGCCACCCGCGCCCGTTCGACTTCCCCGTGAAAGACCACGTGGACCTGGGCGCAAGGCACGGCTGGCTCGACGCCGAAGCCGGCTCCAAGCTCTCCGGCGCCCGCTTCACCGTGCTCCGCGGCCAGCTCTCGCACCTGCACCGCGCGCTCGCGCAGTTCATGCTCGACCTGCACACCACCCAGCACGGCTACCTCGAACACAACGTGCCGCTGATCGTGAACGCCGACGCGATGGAAGGCACCAGCCAGCTGCCGAAGTTCGAGGAAGACCTCTTCGGCACCCAGGTCGGCGACTCGAAGCGTTACCTCATCCCGACGGCAGAAGTGGCCCTGACCAACCTCGTGCGCGAGAGCATCGTCGAAGCCGACGAGCTGCCCATGCGCATGACCGCCCACTCCATGTGCTTCCGCGCCGAGGCCGGCAGCTACGGCCGCGACACCCGCGGCATGATCCGCCAGCACCAGTTCGAGAAGGTGGAGATGGTGCAGATCGCCACCGCCGAAACCAGCATGCAGCAGCTGGAGGAAATGGTGGGGCATGCCGAGGCGGTGCTCCAGGCGCTGAAGCTGCCGTACCGGAAGGTGCAGCTGTGCACGGGCGACATGGGATTCGCAGCCGCAAAGACCTACGACCTCGAGGTGTGGCTGCCCAGCCAGAACACGTATCGCGAGATCAGCAGCTGCTCCAACTGCACGGACTTCCAGGCGCGGCGAATGCAGGCTCGCTGGCGGAACCCGGCGACGGGGAAGCCGGAGCTGGTGCATACGCTCAATGGCTCGGGGCTGGCCGTGGGACGGACCCTGGTTGCCGTGATGGAGAATTTCCAGCAGGCGGATGGGTCGATCGAGGTGCCTGAGGTGCTGCGGCCGTATATGGCGGGGTTGGAAGTCATCGCCTGAGGGTTGGAGCGGGTTGGGTTACAATCGGGCGTGCCGGGGGAGGGGTCTCGGCACGCTCCAAGCTAGCGTGTTCTTCTTGTGTTCCAACGGGGCGCTGTTTAGCAGATTCTTAGCACGAAACGAAACAAGGTGGGTTGGCCGAGCGGTTGAAGGCACTAGTCTTGAAAACTAGCAAGGGGGTGACCCCTTCCAGGGTTCGAATCCCTGACCCACCGCCACTATTGCCTCACGGGAACCGATGGCTTACAGAATCTTCCTCAGTCATAACCACAATGACAAACCGCTAGTTGAAGCGGTTGCTCTGAAGCTGGCCGCCATATTCGGTCAGGATCAAGTGTTCTATGACTCTTGGTCGATTCGCCCCGGTGACGGCATCATTGACCAGATGAACAAGGGCCTTGAGGCTCCTGAGTTCGTTTTCTTCTTCGTGTCAGCCAATAGCCTTGCGAGCGGCATGGTGAAATTGGAATGGCAGAACGCGCTCTATTCTGCATCGAAGGGTAAAACGCGGATCGTACCTGTCCGAGTTGACGGCAGTGACATGCCTGCCGTTCTCAAACAAACGCTGTTCATCGACATGCATACCGTTGGTCTTGAAGCCGCGATTGCGCAGATCGTCAGCGTTACCCAAGGCAATGCCTCGTTTACCCCGCAGCATCAGGGTTTCTCGAACCTTTCGTTCGTCCAGACAATGAAGGCTGATGGTTCGATTGAAATAACCGTCCAAGCTTCGCACTTGATGGAGCCTAATCCGAGCTTTATTTTTGTCACGAAGAATGCAGAGACGGAAATCGGGTGGGAATTCAAGAACCAGCAGGCTTTCTTCGGTGGCTTCAACAAAAACATCGTGACTGATGCGAATGGCAGTAAGGCTCACGGAATTTTAATGCGTCCAATGGGCGGTGCATTAACCCCGAAGCATCCGGTCAGGGTCGTCTTCTCGAAGAAGAGTGGTACGCCCATCAACATCATCGGGGTATTCCACGAAAGCGCTGAGAACAACTGGGTTCCCGTCCCGGTTGCCCAATCTCGGTTTGCTTGAACGTGATATTTCCTGCACGTCTGAAAATCAAAATAGAAACATCAAGTTGCAAGGGAAGCGCGAGAGCCGTACAGTTTACAGCCATGTAGCGCCCGCCTCATACAGCGCTGCAAGTAAAGCGCCGGAATCGGGCGCTCCAATCAACTGATTCCGCAAGCCGGTGGAGCACGAGTAATCCGCCGAGGACACCGGACACCCCCGAACCCGTCTGGGGCAGGTGACCACACAAATCTCGACGGCAAGCACTCGCCTTGCCCGACGCTCCCATTGAATGCGGCAAAGGCACGTCTGAGGACGACTTGCCATGACCGCTTACACCCTTTCCTTCGAGCAGCTTCACGAGCTTTTCACTACGCCCCAAAGAACCGCCAACTGAGCGGGTTAGCCACTACAATTGGTTCTTTTCGTCAGTTCAGCCCGAACGCCAACTTGCCTATTTGGCGTTCAAGCGCCCGCAAGTCTCCGCAGACGCTGGGGCATGCGTATGCATGGTCAACACGCCTAGCCAATGCGCATCGACAGCCGGCTTTCATCTGGCAGTGCGCGGCAGCATGTGCCCCCTTTCGGTACATGCTTCGAGAGCTTCATGGATGCGAAGCATCTCATTGGCAATGGGCGCTATTTCGTAGGACTCGCCAAGCAGAACGAAGATTACTGGTTGGGTATAGAAACCTTTGAAGATGTGAAGCGGTACTTCTGATTCGCGTGGGAAGCAGCCAACATCTTCCGGTATGAACTTGCCAGCCTGATTGCTCTCATTGGCCAGATATTCATCTAGTCGTTCGTCGAAGTGCTCAATGGCGTTGCGTAGACTGCGTTTCGCCAATGGATTGTCGTCCTCCACACCCAGTGCCTCTCGGAGCCGCTTGGCGCGTGTAAGATGCATAGGCTTCGGTGCCCGGCCTCCTGGGAAGAAGTAGCGAGAAAGGCGAGCAGCCTGATGCAGGATGTTCTGGAGCTGCTCGAACAGAACTGGCCGGGGAAGTTCCAGCGCTCGCTCGTCGTCTTTTCTGACGAGATCTATCCAAGTGTTGACAACGCGAATAGAGGCTTTGGCCGATGCGGTATGCCATAGCATGCTCTCGATATAGAAGGCCTCATAGGGCGGCCAGATTCCATCAATATCCATTAGCCCTCCGCTTTATCTCGCTTTGGTCATGTTACCGGCGTGTAGGTCTTGGCGGTCACGTCGTTGCTCCTGTGCGGGTTGAAGTAGGCACAATGCAGGATAGGTTTCCTGTGACCAGCAACGACTTTTTGTATGCGTCAAGCAAAGCGACAAACAACTTATTTGCTGTTCTTGGCACATTTCCCAGAATAATAGATAGACCACTCCAGCAGCTTGAACGTGCATGACATTTCCTACCGTAGCGGGCAGGTAACGCGGGTCCATACTGACAGTTCGAGGCTTAGTCCGTCGATTAGGGCCACCATCCGGAAGCGACCGAGCCGTTTACATACACATACAACCGCGCTCCCGTGCCTGCATTCCGCGCCTTCCGTGTCATGTGAGCGGGAAGGGTGGCACAAGCAACGGGTTCACGGCAGACGCAACAAATCCAGTCACACGTCAGCGCAGTTGATTTCGGCCTTTTAGGCATGGATGGACGGTTGAACCGTCTCCCACTCGCCCGCCGCCAAATGTGCAAATATGCCCTTAACTCGCGATCACGGCACTCGGTTGACCTACGCTTGTCCATGGCGGCGAGGCGGCCTAGCGCTGCTTTCCCACAAAGGCATGAGTGTGGGGCCGCACCATGAAGAACGTTCACTACCCCCGCCATGTTCGGCAAACACCGCGCAACACTAACGGCCCAACCCAGCAGGAACACCACCAGCGCGCCTCGGGTCGATATATCGACGTTCGCGCGCCGTGGCATGCACTACTTGACGATCGTCGCGCGGGCTTAGATCATTTAGTTCGACGTTCTCGGCTAAGGCGCATAAGCGAACGTAACCTCGCACAATGTTCTCAGAGAACCGATACATGCCATGACGAAACCCTTTGATCAGCAATGGGCCGTGGCTAGCTCTTTTGAGAGAAGCTAGCACTTGGACGACTTTCGCTTGGGATAAGGGCTCTCGGCCGACGCGATCGCAAAGCACCGAAAATGATTGGAAGATCTGGGTGGTTGATCGCTCTAAGTCCCATGAGTCAGCCAAGGCCCAAACGACTAACTTGTACTGGTCCGCACGCGCACGCGTAGCTTTGTCGTAAGGTTTGCGAATTTCCTCTTGGGCGTCAGTAACGGCGGATGCTATGGCTTGCTGGAGATGGGGTAACTCCAATGAGGTCGCGTCTTTGTCGTCATAAACCGCATATAGTACCTTCTCGGTCAGAAGGTGAACGTAATATGGGAAGCCGTTTGCAATCGCTGCAATGCGAAAGCGAGCGGTTCGGGTGGGCTCTGTCTCCCAATCAAGTTGGAACAAACTCAACGCATCATCAATAATATCGAGTGCCGGCTGCAGATCCATTCGGTGAAGTTCAATCTGTGCAAACTGGCGGAAAGATGAAGGGTGATGCCCTAGAATCGCTTGGATATCGGAGCCCACGCCGGTGAAGATGAAAGTAATCGTTGCGCCACGGTCGCCAAGGAGCTTGACGAGTTCGGCGAAATCACGCCGGGCATCCTCTGAAACCACGCGGTCCACCTCGTCGATGACGATGACCCGCACGGTCTGTCGGCCGTCATCGTCCAGTGACGCCAGCACATCGGCGACCCAGGGAACTGAAAGCTCGTTGACGGCAGCATAGGTCTCCTCGCGCTGCCGGTTCGCCTGGATAACCTTAGAAACCCCGAAGTCTTTTTTGACTGTTTTTTTGGCCAACTGATCGGGGGCGAAGGCCTGGATGACCTGACGCATCAGGGAATCGAATGTTGTCTCGGAACTGCACCCAAGTTGCTTGAAATCTCTCGTTTTTTCGACCGAGGCTAGTCCCGCCGTCTTTGCTAACGAGGTCTTTCCGACACCACGCTCGCCAAAGATAAATACATGGCGGCCAGCGGCATAGATGGCTTGACGAACCGTAGCAACTTGATTCTGACGCCCCTTTAAATGCGACGTCTTAGCGATTGGTTTGGAGTGAGCAGTCACGGTGCCCAGCTTGTCTGCGAACTGACGCAGAGTCAGGTCATGAATTCCATTAATCATTCAATCAAATCCTGTGGTTGATGACCACCCTATTATAGGGTCATCTTAAACGTCGTCGCCGCCGACTGCGCTCGATTATGGGGTTGGCGTCTTGCCCGGCAGGTGAGTGCCCTCCGTGGGGTTATTTTCGATTGGCATGGCGGCTGTGGATGCCGCTTCGGACCAGCCGCGAGACGAGTTCTGGGTTCGGCTATCGATGTCACGCGAGCGATTTCGGCGAAATTTTTCCTACGCGAGCGACACGCACTCGGGCACACTGACCAAGCCCTCGGAATCAGTTGCAGAGAAATGATTCATCGGCTTACAGTGACCGCACCTTTGGGCCCTGAACATGCCAACCTACTTTAGATTTGCCATTCAAACCGCCGGTCGTCGGCATTCTGAAGAATGGTCATTCTTTGGAAACAAGAAAGATGGGTGCCTGTACGCGACGCGCGCATCGATGCGGAACTGGCTAAAAATTAGCTTTCACGAGACTGGTGCCTGTCACATCAAGACCGGCGAGTTAGTGGAGATTACCGAATCGGCCGAGACGCTGCGATGGACGAAGGAGCACGCTTGGCTTGCCCCACGGGAAAATTGCACCAAGCCCTCTCATCTGATGCGTCTTATCTATGATTTAAATCGCCAAGGGGCGAATTTGCCTTATTCAGACAGGATCAAGTTTCAGTTTGAAGAATGGGGTGGGCATGGGAGCTTGCACCTGAACGTATATGCCTGCCACGGAGCTGGCGACCCATTCTTGTCTGAAGCAGCGGAGGTCATTGCTGATGAGCGACTAGCTGGTGATCGACGGATAATCTTCGCTCTTGAGGCTGGGCCGCCGCAGATCGATTTGCCCGAACCAATATCTGGTGCCGTCATCCATATTGGCGAGCCCAACGACGATGACAGTTCGGGTCGGTCTCTCAAGAATATGACTTCAATTTTTTATTCCGTTCCAGAAGAGTCAGGGACCTTGGTTTTGGTCGAGGCGTCTGTGGCCAGATTTGTGCTGCCAGAGTTGCCTATCTCGGAGACCTGAGTGATATAGATTGATGATGCGTCAACCACATCACTGGGGTGTACTCCTGCCATCAGTTGCACTCATTACATTGCCTAGGAGGCGTTGATAACTGTTTGGGTGTTGAGAATTTTCTGGATCTCGCCACCACCTACAGACAACCACCCAACGCAAGTGCTAGGTTGTCCCCGTTGCCCGTCTCCGCCGCTTCGAACGCGTCACAGGCAACAGTCGCCCAAAGCGACGATAAGCGCGGGCCAAGGGTGTTGGCGCACCACAAGGCCCGCTAACCACAACCAACTTGCTAGGAGTCGATCAGTGGCTACCCAAGATCATACGGCACCCGCCCGCCCGCCGAATCCCCCCGGCGGCAAATCCCACCGCTCACCGGGCCGTCTGCACAGTCGCAGGCACGGTTGAAGAACCGCGGCGGCGGCCGCTTTCGGAGTCTTTTCTCAGCCGATACCCACACGGCGGGTAGCCCAGTGGGCCGGCGAAAGCCAGGCTGTCGCTGTCATCCACTTCTCAATCAAGCCGCCCGGCGCCCGGATAGGGCAGCCGGTCACCCGCGAGTCCGTTTGATCACCCCCGTGGCACGCCGTTCGCCGGCGTGCCACACCTGGACGCGGGCGCGGCGCATGCCAAAGGAAAAGGTCATGTCAGCAGAAGAGAACAAATCCCCGAAGATTCCCCTCCCGGAAAGTTGCTTCGATCCCGATGCCACGGCGCACGAATTGTTGAATCGCGCCATCGAGTGGCAGCAGTACATTCGTGGTATTTCGGAATTCAGCGCCGATCTGATGTATGGAGAGGACAGCGTGAAGCGCCGCCACGTGGCGATTGCGCTGGAAGCGATCTGTTCGCTCGCGAAGATGAGCGTCGAGTGCACGGAACACGCGCATGCGCAGATGTGCCGTGAACAGTTGCGGTTGGCTACGGAGCTTGGGGCAGGGATGGAACCTGGCGATTGAGACAGTTCGTCATCGCCCTTGATTACTCCGCGACGGCAGGCGGGATTCCGGCCCGCGCGAGCGGTATCCCCAGCCTGTGGCGGCCACGTCCCCTGTTTGGCACAATCCTCCTGCAACAGGGGAAACAGGCATGGCACACCATCCGACGCACTCGGCCGAACCCGGGTGCTCCCACGGTTACCTGTCCTCGCCCCTTGTTGTCCGGACTTTTCACCAAACAGGGGAGTTGTAAAGGATGCTGTTCATCTGGCGAGGCGCGGGAATACTGTCGTTGTTGGTTCCCTTCGGTGTCGCAATCGCGAGCCAATTGTCGGTCGATGGATTGCTGGGGAAGGGGTACTACTCGTCGCACAAGGTCGTTCCGGCGCTGACGCTGGCTATCGGCGGCGTGTTGGTATGGTTGCTCGGCCGGTACCTCAACAGTACGAAGCGCCGATATCGCACCATCCCGGGTACTGACCAGACCGTCCTGGTCCAGAAGTCTCACTCGCTCTTCTGGATACCCATGGAGTGGATAGCTCTCCCGATCATCGCCTTCGCCGGGTTCATGTTGTTCCGTTGAAGGAGCTTCCGAGCTGCAGCCGGTGCAGCTCGAAGCTGCGATCTATTCACTTCCACCGCGTCGACGGCGCGGTCAACATCTGTCCGTCGGACTGTCTCCGACGTACCGGTTGACCGCCTGTGAAAACCGCCGATTCCCACACCATCGAAGCGAGCATAACGATCCGGCGCCCCGTCGGAGTCGTGTACGCGTTCTACCGGGATTTCAAAAACCTGCCGCGCTTCCTGGGCGACGTGATGGCGGTCGAGACCATCGATCCGTCGACCACGCGCTGGACAATCCAGGGCCCGTTGAAGGTGGCGGTGCACTGGACGGTCACCGTCACCGAGGAGATCGAGAACGTCCTGATCCGCTACCAGACCGTCGCCCCTCCGCGGCGCCAGGTCCGTTGGGACATGTATTTCAAGCCGGGCTCCGATCAAGGAGAAACCGTGGTGCGCGAAGTAATGCACACGCCCCTCGGAGCCGTAGGCCTCGAGCTCCTGTCCTGGATCGGCAAGCCGGCCGCGAAGGAAATGGCGGCCAACCTGCACCGATTGAAGGAATTCCTTGAGACAGGTCGTGTGCAAGACCGCAACTATGCGGTACGCGGGAAATTTCCATCTTCAGGTTCGACGGGCAGCTGAGACTCAAGCCCTGAAGTGTCATGGAAGTCGACAATGCGCAGGCCCAATAGCGAGGAGTGGTCTCCATGGTACGAGGCGTCAGGCGATTTGGTGGCCCTCGACTACTGCCAATGCCTTCATCAAGCCGATGACGGTACCGCCATAGCTAGGCGTCAGGACAAAGACTTGGTAGCTGCCCTCAGCGACAAGGACGCGCAGTCTTTCTAGTTCATGCTCACGGGTACTGCGATGACTAAGAGCGGTGAGGAGATCGAGCGGTAAGTCGAAACTGGTCAACAACTCGCAGTCAAAGATGATATTGCCCTCTGAAAATTCGTCGACATTGAGTCGCTCCACGTCCGAAAGCACCAAGGTCAGGGGCGTGCCGGACTCGGTTTTCACAAACACCCTTGCTTCCCGGTCGTTGACCAGGATGCCCATGAGCAGACCGTCGTGCAGCGCAGGGAGCGTATTGATGTATTGCGTCATGGCGTCTTGTTCAGTTCGCTCAATTTGGCCGTAATCGATTTCTTGTTTAGCTATAGTTCTTTCGATGCATTTTCTGGATAGATATCGAAGGAGAGATCCAGGCCGAGATTGCCCAATTCCAGAAGAAGATCGGAAGAAAGCGTGTCTCCTGCGCCTGGGGAGATAAACCATCCGATGAAAAGCTCGGCTCTACCGCCGGTAGCTTTGAGCTCTGCAAAAAAGTCTCGAGAATGCTTTAGTCGCGAAATGCACTCTGATATCGATTCAGTCAACCAGCGAGCGTCATCCTTGATCAGCGGAAACACCGCGAAAGAATCACTATAGACGCCGTCAAGTGAGGCACCTTTAGGGGTGCGCCGAGCGTCTCCCTTATTCCAGGTCACCGATGCATCCAAGCCTATGCTTGGCAACATCAGGTCCAACCCGATGGCTTGGCTGAACAATCGGAGACTTATCGAGTGCTTGTTATTCATAGTAGAAATCGGTTCGACAGCGACGAAATGGACGCCTGCAAGGGCTTCATGGTACCGGGAATTTATTGTCCGATTCCTCGGTCGGTCCGGCGCCATTCGTCGCATGCATATCAGATATGGCTAAACGCCTTCGGGTACGAGCCGATACGGCATCACCTTGTCACGGATGCCAGTACGATGCGATTCACGGTGGGACGCAAGATCTTCGCGGCGATGAGCGCCGGTTTCCTCATTGCGCTTGCGCTGGGTGGCGTGGGCCTGCTGGCCCTCACGTTCACCTTTGGCGACCTTGACGCGATGTTCCACCGGAACCTGCTTCCGGTGGCGCAGGTAGGCCACATACGCTCGGCGATTGCGACCGAGCGCGGAGCGGTAAGCCGCGCCCTCTTGTTCGGCACGCCCGGCGCAGCTGACGACGCTCGGCGCCTCATCGCTTCGCTGGACCGGGATATCGACAAGCGATGGGCCGTGTATCGATCCGACGGCGTGGCGTCGGCTGAAGGCAGCGATGCAGCGCAGCAGTTCGAAGGCGCCCGGGCGGCCGTCGCCCCGCTGATCACGAAGACCCTCGCCATCCTTGACGCGGGCCATCGCCAGGAGGCGACGGATCTCGCATTGCATGGACTGGCCGGCGCGTTCGATGCGGAGAGCGCCGCGATCCTGCGTAACGTGACGCTGGTCGAAGGCACGGCCGGGGCACAGTTCAAGGCCGCCGAAGCCCGTCATGCACGCACCTTCGAGATCAGCCTCGCGATCATCGTCGCCGGTCTCGTCATCCTGTGCGCCGCTGGCTGGCTGCTGTTCCGGGCGGTCATGACGCCCTTGAGGGTTGCGAGCCGCCTCGCCGCCGACATCAGCCAGGGCACGCTGAAGCATGCGCTCGACGTGACGGGCGACGACGAGTTGAGCGATACCTTGCGCTCCCTGGCGACCATGGACGATACGCTCGCTACGGTGGTCGAGCAGGTTCGTGAAGGCGCACGGAGCGTGTCCCTGGCGGCGGCGGAAATCTCCCACGGCGTGGACGACCTCTCGCAGCGCACGCAGTCGCAGGCGGCGGCGCTGGAAGAAACGGCCGCGTCGATGGAGCAGATGGCGGCATCGGTGCGGCAGAACTCGGAAGGGGCGCGCACGGCCGAGACGGTGACCAAGGCATTGCACGAGGACGCGAAACGCGCCGCCGCCGTCGCGCGTTCGGCGGAAGAAGGCATGCAGCGGATCCAGCACGCCGCGAGCAGCATCTCGGGCATCGCCTCGCTGATGGACGAGATCGCCTTCCAGACGAACCTGCTGGCCCTCAACGCCGCGGTGGAAGCGGCACGTGCCGGCGAACAGGGGAGGGGCTTCGCGGTCGTGGCGTCCGAAGTACGCCAGCTCGCCCAGCGCAGCGCCAACTCGTCGCGCGAGATCCGCAAGCTCGCCACCGAGACAGGCGAGAGCGTCGCCCACGGCGTGGAACTGGTGCGCTCCACCGGCCGTTCGCTCGACGACATCCACCGGGGCACTTCACGCGTTGCCGGCATCATCGCGGAGATTGCCGCCGCGTCGGGAGAGCAGGCCTCGGGCGTGGACCAGGTCGTCCAGTCGGTTTCCGCACTCGACGAGATGACCCAGCAGAACGCCGCGTTGGCGGAAGAGGCGAGCGCAGCCAGCCGGGCGTCGCTCGAGCGGGCGAGGGAACTGACCGGACAGGTGGCCTTCTTCCGCTTCGTCGAAGCGGAGGTGTGAGCCGCCTCCGGGGCGACACCGCGAGTTTGTTCTAAGCAAGAGGTTAAGGCTGGGCGCGTGTACGATATCCGCAGGTATTTTTGATCAAGGACTCAGCCGTGCCGAAGAAAATCAAGATCGACTTCGTTTCGGACATCGCCTGCCCGTGGTGCGTCATCGGCCTGGGTGGTCTTGAGCAGGCACTGGATCGATTGCACGATGTGATCGAGCCGGAGCTCACGTTCCACCCCTTTGAATTGAATCCGCGGATGCCGGCGGGTGGCCAGAACAGCCTGGAGCACATCCACCAGAAGTACGGCATCTCGTTCGATGAAGCGCGGGTCAACCGCGAGCGCATCAGGGCGCGTGCGGCCGACGTCGGTTTTACGATGAACACGTCGGACGACAGCCGCATCTACAACACGTTCGACGCACACCGTCTGCTCGCGTGGGCAAAAGACGAAGGCAAGCAGCTTGAACTGAAGCGCCAGTTGTTCGCGTTGAACTTCACCGACCAGCGCGATCCGGGAAACCACGACAACCTGGTGGCCGCCGCAGAAAAGGCCGGGCTGGACCCCCTGCAGGCTCGCGCGGTGCTCGAGTCCGATCGCTATGCGGCCGAAGTTCGCGCGGACGAGCACCTGTGGCAGAGCCGCGGCATCAACAGCGTACCGGCGGTGGTCGTCAATGAGCGCTACCTGATCTCCGGTGGCCAGCCGGCGGACGAATTCGAGCGTCAGCTGAGGAAGATTGCGGCGGAAATCTGAGTCGCAGGCGCGCCGGCTCGCGCCGGGACCTCATGGGGTTCGGGAAGAGCGGCGCGCCGTCCTCATGCGGCCGAGGACGCCGTCGCGCTTCACGTAGTGGTGAAACAATGCGGCAAGCGTGTGCAACAGGATCAGCGCGGCAAGCACGTTGGCGGCGAAACCATGCCAGCTGTTCACCCGCAGGATGGTCGCCATGTCCTGCTTGCCGGGCAGCGTGAGGACGTTGAATAGCGGGAAACCGTGGACGTACGTATTCGCGAAGCCCAGCACGACCACGATCGCCAGCACGACGTACAAGCCGATATGGACGAAGCTGGCTGCCGCGCGTTCCGCCGTCGTGCCGACACCGGGCAACCGTCTGCCGCGCCGGAGGCGCCATACGATGCGTGCCACGAGCACCACGGCGATGCTGACGCCCAGCAGCACATGTACCGACCAGATGTCCACGCGTAGCGGACCTCTCGGGAGCAGGCCGGTGGTGCGGCCGATAGTCCACTGCACGATCACCAGGATGGTCATGAGCCAATGCAGGACGATGGTCGGCCGGTCGTAACGTTCAGGTGTGGAGTCGCGCATGTCGGTACTTCGAAAACATGATGTTTGTGCGCCCGGCGAGCGATTTGGTTGCCGCGGCGTCAGATGTATCTAGACCGGCCGTCCGGTGCCGATGAGGGCAGGGTTCCATCCGGCCGATCGTGCGCCCGCCTCGTAAGTCGTCTGAACGAAGGTCAGGAGGTCGCGGTCGGGCTGTCCGGATTCCACCAGCCTGTCATAGTCCAGGATGAACTCGCACATCGCGCCGTCCCAGTGCGCCGCCGCCGGCAGAACCGGGGCGTGTTCGATGCCCGGAGGCTGGGGGTAGGTGAAGGCGTAGTAGGCGGGCTTCGGGTAGGCATCGCTGCCGGACCACCAGCCGAACTCCATGAGCTCGGCGTTCATGGCGTTGCGACGAAGGAAGTCCGCATCGGGTCCTGGTGTGGCCGGCTTGCCGTTGTACAGCGCCATGCGGATGTCCAGGGTGCCCCACATCAGTCCGATGGGCTGGGTCTTCCCCTGGAAGGTGGCTTCGAACTCGCGCATGACGCGCTGCGAGCGGAGCAGGATGCGCCACCAGGCGTTGACGGCACGCGCATCATAAGCACGCACCTGGTCGTCGTGGTCGAAGGGCGTGCGATCGCCGACTTCCTGCGGAACCATCGTTATGTGCGCCTCGATGCCAAGCCGCCGGAGCATTCCAAGCAGGGTTTCCACGAAGCTGGCCACCGACATGGCCGCGAGTCCGAAACGGGCCTGTTGGCCATCGCTCCTCGCACAGACGACCTCGTGCGATACGAAGTCGACATGCACTTCGAATGTGCCGTCGCGGTCCGTCAGCGGTCCCGTGGTCAGGCCGCGCGCCGTCAGCCACAACGGGACGCCTGCCCATTGGGGCAGGAAAGGTTCGTGGAGTTTCAATTTGCCGACGGCCTGAAGGCCCATGTGCAGCAAGTGCTGCGTGTCGGCGAAGGCCGGGTAATCCAAGGCAGGCCAGGGCGGCAGCGGCGCAGGTGCGGACATGGTTACCTCCACGGGCACGGAGCCCTTGGGCGAGAGCATCGACTGCCCTGTCATAGCACCAAACAGGTCGGCGGGCCAGCCAGTCGGGCGTCAGGCGGTGCTTATGGGCGACGACGTGAAGACCGCGCATTGTGAACCTGCAATCTATTCACTTCCGGCGGCGCGACCATGCTGTGAACATCTCGCCGCCGGGACCCGATACCGGGGAACTATGCCGTCGGATTAGATGGCCATTTGAGATCCAGGGGGTTCGATGTCTTTCTCACTCACCGTCAATGGCGCGAACCACGAGGTCGATGTCGACGACGACATACCTTTGTTGTGGGTGCTGCGCGACGTGCTCGGCCTCACCGGCACCAAGTTCGGCTGCGGCATGGCGCTGTGTGGCGCGTGCACGGTGCATCTGGACGGGGTAGCCGTGCGCTCGTGCGTGCTTCCCGCGCGGGCCGTCAGTGGCCGGTCCGTCACCACCATCGAGGCGATCGGCGAGACCCCGCAGGGGCGCGCCGTGCAGGCGGCATGGCTGGAACTCGACGTGGTCCAGTGCGGCTATTGCCAGTCGGGCCAGATCATGTCCGCGGCCTCGCTCCTGGCGCACACGCCGAAGCCCAGCGATGCCGAGATCGACGCATCGATGTCCGGCAATGTTTGCCGTTGCGGCACGTACCAGCGTCTCCGCGCGGCCATCCATCGCGCCGCGGAGGGGCAGGCGAAATGACCGTCTCCAACCTGGACAATCCGCAGCGCCGCGATTTCTTGCGCAGCAGTGCCGCCGTGGGCGGCGGTCTGGTGCTCAGCCTCGTCCTGCCTGCCGTCATGCGCGCGTCATGGGCAACCCCGGCAGGTCCGGCCTTCGCACCGAACGCGTTCATCCGCATCGACCGCAAGGGCCTCGTGACCCTGGTGATGCCGATGGTCGAGATGGGACAGGGTACGTACACGTCGCTGCCCATGCTGTTGGCCGAGGAACTGGAGGTCGATCTCGATCAGGTACGGCTCGAGCATGCACCGGCCAGCGATGCCTTGTATGGCAATGCCATCCTCCATGTGCAGACGACCGGTCTGTCCTCATCCGTGCGCGCCTTCTGGACGCCGTTGCGCCAGGCAGGCGCCACCGCGCGGATACTGCTGATCGCTGCGGCAGCGAAGCAGTGGCACGTCGATCCCACGACCTGCACGGCACGCCATGGCGTGGTGTCCGATGCTGCTGGAACGCGTCATTTGTCCTACGGCGCCCTCGTGGATGCCGCCGCCCGCCTTCCGACGCCGAAGCCGGACAGCGTCGTCCTGAAGGATCCCAAGGACTTCATGCTGATCGGCACGCCGGCTCGCCGGCTGGACACGGCCGGGAAGGTGAACGGCCAGGTGAAGTTCGGCATCGATGCCGCGGTTCCGGGGATGAAGGTCGCCACGCTGGCGCAGTCGCCGGTCTTCGGCGGCAAGGTGAAATCCCTGGACGAGAAGGCCGCGCTGGCGGTCAATGGTGTGCACCAGGTCGTGCGCCTCGACGATGTCGTCGCCGTCGTGGCCGATCACATGGGCGCGGCGAAGAAAGGCCTCATTGCTGCCGCCGTGCAATGGGACGAGGGCGCCAATGCGAAGGTCGGTCACGACGACATCGTGAGGCAGCTGGTGGAAGCCTCGGCAAAGCCCGGCGTGGTCGCTCGCAACGATGGCGACGCCCCGAAGGCGCTGGCGAGCGCGGCCCGGCGGCTCGATGCCAGTTACGAGGTGCCTTTTCTCGCCCATGCGACGATGGAGCCGATGAACTGCACGGTCCACGTGCGCAAGGACGGTTGCGATGTATGGGTCGGCACGCAGGCGCCCACGCTGACCCAGGGCCTCGTGGCCAAGGTCCTGGGACTGCCGCCCGCATCCGTGCAGATCCACAACTATTACATCGGTGGCGGGTTCGGCAGGCGTCTCGAAGCGGATGGAAGCGTACTCGCCGCGAGGATCGCGCAGCACGTCGACGGCCCGGTCAAGATCGTCTGGAGCCGCGAGGAAGATATCCAGCACGACATGTACCGGCCCCATTATTACGACCGCCTGTCGGCGGCCCTGGACGAAAGCGGCAAGCCGGTGGCCTGGACTCATCGCATCGCAGGCTCATCGGTCGTCGCCCGCTACCTGCCGTTCCTTTACAAGAACGGCTACGACTTCGACGCGGTGGAAGGCGCGGCCGAGCCGCCTTACGCCATTCCCAACATCCACGTCGACTACGTGCGCGTGGAGCCGCCGGGCATACCGACCGCCTTCTGGCGCGGCGTCGGCGTGACGCACAATGTCTTCGTCGTGGAATCCTTCATGGACGAGCTCGCGCACGCGACGAAGCAGGACCCCGTGGCGTACCGCAAGGCCTTGCTGGGCAAGAATCCGCGAGCGATGGGCGTATTGACGCTCGCCGCCGAGAAAGCCGGCTGGGGCTCGCCGTTGCCGAAGGGACGGGGGCGCGGCATCTCGTTGCAGTTCGCTTTCGGCAGTTACCTTGCGCAGGTGGCGGAGGTGGACGTCGCCGCCGACGGGACCGTTCGCGTCCACCGGCTGGTCTGCGCCATCGACTGTGGCCTGGTGGTGAATCCCGACACCGTCGCCGCGCAGATGGAGGGCGGCTCGCTGTTCGGCCTTACCGCCGCGCTGTATGGTTCTATCACGTTGCGGAACGGCCGCGTGGAACAGAGCAACTTCCACGACTACCGCCCGATGCGCATCAACGAAACGCCGCTCATCGAAACCCACATCGTGAAGAACGCCGAGGCACCCGGCGGCATCGGCGAATCGGCCACCGCCATCGTCGCGCCCGCCGTGACCAATGCGATCTTCGCGGCGACCGGCAAGCGCATCCGCACGCTGCCGATCCAGGCGGCTTCGCTGGCCGCTTCGTAGCCATCAGATCGATGAGAGGCGCTACGACATCGTGCCGGGTGGGGTCACCGTTACCGACCCTCCCGGCCGCAGTGCAATGTCTCGCTCCCACGCGCCGAACTTCAGCCGCGTCCGCTCGCCACCGACGCTGCGCACCGTCACCGACGTGACCTTCCCGCGCTTCCACGACAGGTCGACGCGGAACCCACCTCGTGCGCCCATGCCGGTCACGTTTCCCGATGCCGCCCAGGCTTCGGGGAGGGCTGGTAACAGCACGATGAGCCCGGGTCGCGAGGACATCAGCATCTCCAGCATGGCCGTCGGCGTGCCGAAGTTGGCGTCGATCTGGAAAGCATCGGTGTCGGCGTCCAGCTGGTACATGTCGAAGAGGTTCTGCGCGGTGCCGTTGCTTCGGTTCCTTGACGGGGAGAGGTTGGTGAGGACGAGCCGGTAGGCCTTCGCGGCGTCGCCGAGGCGTGCCCAGCACATGGCGCGCCATGCGCAGGCCCAGCCGTAGCCGCCCGTGCCGCGCGCCTCGAGGAGACGGGTCACGCCCTCGATCAGCTTTGGCGGGCTGTCGCCGGCACGAATGCGGTCGCCCGGAAAGAAGCCGACCAGCGGCGACAGGTGCCGGTGCTCCGGCTCGCCCAGATCGTCGGGCGTCATCCATTCCTCGAGCCAGCCTGTCTTGCTGCTGACCTGGGGCAGATAAAGCCGCGCCTGCAGCTGCCCGATCGTCGCGGCATAGCCGACGTCCTTGCCCAGCAGCGAACTGGCCTGACGGTAGTTCTCGAAGAGGTCCCAGACCCACTCCTGCGCGTACGTGATTCCTTTGGCATCGGTTGGTCCCTGCTCGGGCGACCAGTCCGCATCGTCGATCAGGACCTCGCGCATCGATCCCGTCGCCGGATCTTTCACGCTCACGGTCAGCAGACGCGACTCCCAGAACTCGCAGGCGCCTTTCAGCAGGGGATAGATGCGGGCGAGGTATGTGCGACCCGGGTTGTACTGATAGTGCTGCCACAGGCTGTTGCACAGCCACGCATTCCCCGCCGGGTGCCATCGCCATCCCCCACCTCCGTAGATGTTGGTGGAGATGCCGATGGTCCAGCCGGCGATCTTGCCGGAGTGGTTACGGTAGGTATTGCGGGGATCGTTGAAGTGCTTCCGGGTCGCCTCGGTCCAGGCGTCCACCTGGCTGAGGCAGTAGTGAGTGAAGGGATCGAAGCAGGAGGGCAGGCCGGCGCGGTCGGGCAGCCAGTAGTTCATCTGGATGTTGATGTCGCTGTGATAGTCGGCCATCCAGGGCGACACATTGCTATCCAGCCAGAGTCCCTGCAGTCCCGTGGGAAGGCTATCGCGCGAGCCGGCGATCGTCAGGTAACGCCCGTACTGGAGATACGTCGCCTCGAGCTCGGGATCCGCCGGCGACCCGGCCTCGGCACGCGCCTGGAGGCGCGTCCAGGTGTCCAGGCCGCGCTGTGCCGCGGTCGAGGTGCCCAGGTCGACACGCATCGTGTCGAACAGCGAGCGGTAGTCGGCGACATGGGTCTGCAGCAGAACGGCCGAAGGCTGCTCAGCGGCTGCCCGGGTCTTCCGGATCGATAGCTTCAATGGATCGAGCGACGCATCCATGTAACCCTTGACCGGGTCCGGCGTGTAGTTGGTCCCCCCGCAAACGATGACCGTAAGTGTGCCGCAGTTCGCAAAACGGATGCCTTGTCCGTCGGCAGTGACGCCGCCGGACGCCGCCATCGCCATGACGTTCGTGGCGTACTTCAGGCCGTTATCCAGGGTCCCTTCGAAGCGCGTAGCGGCGGCGGGCGCCGGCCACTGCAGGACCTCCGCGCGGGAGGTGTCTCCATGCATGCCGTGGAGCGCGACTGACCCGCTGAAGACGCCACCACCGGCCTGGGAAAGGTGGATGACGATGGCGTCGTCGGGGTGGCTGGCGAAGACCTCCCAGGAGTACGCGACGCCGTCCTTCCGATACGACACGCGCAGGTAGCCCTGGTCCAGGTCCAGCTCGCGCCGGTAGCCACTCACGTGCGCCGCCTCGTGCCCCTCGATCGACAGGTAAAGCCTGGCCAGCATCACCAGGCTTCCGAACTGTTCCGCGGAATAGTCGAACTGACCGTCGTCGCCGAGCGCGACCTTGCGCTTTCCCAGCCACATCGAGGCGTCCGTGAGGTAGAGGAAGGTCGAGCCGGGGTCGCCGCCCACCAGCGCACCGAGGCGTCCATTGCCGACAGGCAGGCCCTCGCGGAGCACGTTGGATTCCGGTGCCGGCGTGCCGTACGAAAGGATGTGCCTTGCCGCCGTCACGGGCATGGGGCCGGCAGGGCGTCGCACGGTCTTGCTCTCGGTGAAACGGGGCAGGGCAAGCCACGGCAGCAGGGCCGCCATCGTCCCGGTCATGCGCAGGAAGCCGCGCCGGTCCATGGGATCGCCATGTGCTTCGTTCAGGCCCGGCGGTCGATCCGTATCGCTCGCCATGGCGTTCCGAAGCCTCCCCTGAACTCATTTGTCGGACAAACGAATCTAATCGTGGCCGGCTGAGCTTGTCATGCTGCGGCGCAGCTTGTGGCCGCGACGAATATCGAACAACCATGAATAAGTTGTACAAATATGTGCGACTGCGCTGTCGGGGGGTTGGGGTTTTTCCACAATGTCGGGGAGGGTAGCCGTGCAGCTCAAGCAATTGGTTGTGGCAATGGGTGTCGCCTGGATGGTTGGATATGGGGCACCGGGATTCGCACAGACAGCAACGGCCGCAGCGCCGGATCCGGCTCCGGCCGGTACACCATCCACACCGCAGGCGGCCAAGCCGGCCAAACCTGCGACCGCCGACCCCGACGACAAGAAGGTAACCGAATTGGGCGCGGTGGCGGTCACCGGCCAGCTGGCGGCGCTCCAGCGCGCGCAGGCGATCAAGCAGGACGCGGTCAACGTGGTCGACTCCATCTCCGCGGAAGAGGCGGGCAAGTTTCCCGACCCTAACGTGGCCGACGCACTTCAGCGCGTCCCCGGCGTTTCGGTGAACCGCAGCGGCGGCGAGTCCAGCCAGATCGCCGTGCGCGGCTTCGGTCCCGAGTTTGTCGCCGTCACCATCAATGGCCGGCCCATGGCCACGGCCTCCGGTTCCCGCGCCTTCAACTTCGACGTGCTGCCCTCGGAGATCATCAGCGTCGCCCAGGTCAACAAGACCTCGTCGGCGGATATCAGCGAGGTCGACATCGGCGGCGTCGTGGACATCCAGACGGCGCGGCCGCTGGACTTCAGCGGGTACCACGGGGCGTGGAGCGCCGCGGGCGTCAACAGCAACCTGACCGGCGACTGGAAGGGCAAGACCACGCCCAAGGCCTCGGGGCTGTTCGGCTGGACCAACTCGGACCACACCTTCGGCTTCATGGGCTCGGCCTGGTACTACAAGCGGAAGGACACCCAGCTCAACACCCAGGCCAGCTCGTGGTACGCCGGCCAGGACATCTCTAAACTGTCGGGCCTGAACAACCCGAACTACACGAACGTGGCGGTGCCGGAGACCCTGGCGAGCAACGTGCTGGACGAGACGCGCGTGCGCAAGGGCGTCAGCGGCGCCATCGACTGGAAGCCGATCGACCGGCTGACGGTCCAGTTCGACACCTTGTACTCGGCCTATAAGGTGGATCCGATCGAGCACGAGTTCGGCGAGTACGGGAACACGGGCGACATCCAGTCGATCACGACCGATGCCAACAACACGGCGCTGAGCTTCATACGCAAGGGCGAAGGCCCGAACGTCATGGCGAACGACTATGTGGCCTCGTACACGCCCAGTTACGAGAAGAGTTATCAGAACGGCCTCAACCTCGGCTTCGACATCGACGAATCGACCAAGCTGAGCCTCGACGTCTCCAGCTCGAAGGCGTGGAACAAGGAGAGCCCCGGCGGATACTTCCTCGTGGTCGGCGCGAAGAACTTCGGCACGAATCCCACGTGGACCAACGGGGGCGACAACCGGCCACCGAGCTACTCGAACATCCTCTCGCCGACGAACCTGGACAACCTCACCGCGCATTGCTGCAACGCCGGTTCCGGCAACAACGTGACCAACAAGGTCAACAATTACCAGATCAAGCTGGACAAGGCCTTCAACGACGGCGTGCTCTCGCGGCTGCAGGCCGGCTTCCAGTACACCAATGAGTGGGTGAAGTCGGTGAGCTGGGGCACGCCGAACAGCATCCTCTGCAACGCCTATTGCGGTTACTCCGTCGAGGTCCCGGCGGATGCGATTGGCGCGTACATCTACAAGGCGCCGCCGAAGATCAACGGTGTCTCGTCGCCGGGGCTGCCCGCGGAATGGATACAGTACGACCCGCGCGCGTACCTGAGCTGGCTGGCTTCGCCGGCGGCATACAACCAGCTCTCCCCCGAGAAGCGCGACGCCCTGCTTGCGGGCCTCGCGGCCAATGGCGGGACCCTCGACGCGGCGCCCAATCCCGGCAGCTACAACAACGTCGGCGAGAAGGAGAAGGCGTTCTTCGCCCGCGCCATCTTCGAAGGCACGATGTGGAACATGCCCTGGGCAGTCGACGTGGGCTTGCGGTACCTCCATGTGGCCTCGACCTCCACGGCGGTCAACCAGCCGCCCATCGCGTATCGCATCGACCCGAACGACACCAGCAACGGCCAGGTGACGTATGGCCCCCTGGCGCCACAGTCGGACAATGGCGGCTACCACAAGTGGATGCCGTCGCTGAACTTCAAGTGGAACCTGCTGGATAACCTGGTCTACCGCTTCTCGTGGTCGAAGACGCTGACGCCACCGGCCTTGAACAACCTGTACTACAACAAGAGCTTCGGTACGCGCCCGAACTCGCTGACCATCTCGCAGGGCAATCCGCAGCTGCAGCCGTATACCTCGCGGAACTACGACATGGGCCTGGAGTGGTATATCGACGACGCCAGCTACATCGCGCTGGAAGGGTTCTACAAGAAGGTCAGCAACTTCAGCACGCTGGTGAGCACGCCGGTGCCGTTCCTGACCGACCAGAACACCGGGCAGCCGTTCATCTGGTCGCTCACCCAGCCGATCAACCTGAACTCGTCGAACATCTACGGCGAGGAGTTCACTTTCAACTACCAGTTCACGCACCTGTTGCCCGAACCCTTCAACGGCCTGGGCATGGCGCTGAACTACACGCACGTGAAGAGCAGCACCAATCTAAGCCCGGGCATCATCGCCGCCTCGGGCAAGTTCGCGGTACCGGGTATCGGCGATTCGGCCAACGCCAGCCTGTACTACGAGAAGGGGCCGGTGCAGGTCCGCGTTGCCTACAACTGGCGCGGCAAGTACCTCGAGAACCTCTCCTACGGTGCGGGTGCCCAGCCGGCCACGCGCAGCGACTACGGCCAGGTGGACCTGAGCGCGAGCTACGCGGTGGACAAGCACCTGTCGGTCTTCGTGTCCGGCACCAACCTGACTCACGAGCACCTCTACGACTATTCCGTGTACCGCAACCGCTTCCTGTACGCCGAAGCGGACGGCACCGTATATACCGTGGGCCTGCGGGGAACGTTCTGATGGCGACGACACGAGGATTGACGATGGGCACCACCCTGGCAAGCATCCTGCGAGGCACGGTACTGTGCGGGCTCATCGGCGCGGCGGGTATCGCCACCGCGCCGGTGAAGGCGGACGAGGCAGCGTCCGCCTTGCCGCAGATGGGCTTCAACAACTGGAATTCCACGCATTGCCGTGCCGAATTCGACGAAGCGATGATTCGTGGCATCGCCGACAAGTTCATCAGCCTCGGGTTGAAGGATGCCGGCTATCGCTATGTGAATATCGACGACTGCTGGGCCAACTGGCAGCGCGACAAGGATGGCCATTTGCAGCCCAATCCGAAGCGCTTCCCCAGCGGTATCAAGGCGCTCGCCGACTATATCCACCAGCGTGGCCTGAAGTTCGGCCTGTATTCCAGTGCGGGCACCTCCACCTGCGAGCCGTTGCAGGAGAACCGCGGTTTCCCGGGCGGCCTCGGTCATGAAAAGGACGACGCCAAGACCTTCGCCTCATGGGACGTGGACTACCTCAAATACGACAACTGCAACAACCAGAAGATCGACGCGCACAAGCGTTACACCGCCATGGCGGAAGCCCTGCGGAACAGCGGCCGGCAGATCTTCTTCAGCATGTGCGAGTGGGGCGAGAACAAGCCCTGGCTCTGGGCGGGCAAGCCCCCGGTGAATGCCGGGTCCTGGCGCACCACCGGCGACATCAGCGACAACTACGCCTCCATGTTGAAGATCTTCAAGGAGAACGTGGTACTCGACCCCTACGCGCACCTCGGCCACTGGAACGATCCGGACATGCTCGAAGTCGGTAACGGCGGCATGACCGACGTCGAATACCGGAGCCACTTCAGCCTGTGGTCCATCATGGCGGCGCCCCTGCTCGTCGGCACCGACCTGCGCACGATCAAGCCCGATGCGCTACAGATCCTCCTCAACAAGGATGTGATCGCCATCGACCAGGATCCGCTCGGCGTCCAGGGCAAGCAGGTGCGGGACGCCGACGGCATCCACGTCATCGTCAAGCCGCTCAAGGATGGCGGACGTGCGGTGGCGGTCTTCAACGAAGGCGACACGGCGAAAGACGTGACCGTGGCCGCGACCGAGATCGGCCTTAAGGCAGGCGGCACCTACACCATGCGTGACCTGTGGGCGCACAAGGATGCGAAGGGTGACGGGTCGATCAAGGCGAGGCTGGAACCGCATGCGACGGTGATGTATCGGATCAGCGGGTAATGCCTGCGGCCATCCGGCTGCAAAGCCGGGTGGCCGCACGGCTCGGCCGTGGTGCACCAGCGATGGCTCGGTCGGGTGGCAGATCCATAATTCTTGCCGGCAAGTTCAGCGGCTGCGCGATGCGTAGAGTGGCGAACGACGCCATACCATCCACGCCCCGGCCGCCACGGCCAGGTTCAACACCGTCATCCCGATCCAGATGTGCAGCTGCGAGCTGGCCGGAACGCCGGACGCGAAGACCGGTCGCCACAGCGACCCTTCGCTCGTGCGCAACCACGCATCCTGACCAAGATTGTTGGCAATGTGGAATGCCGCGACGAAGGGAAGGCTGCGCGTGGCAAGCATGAGGCACCCGTACATGATGCTGGCCGAGCCGACGACAAGCACGCCGGCCGGCCATGGCACGCCGCCGGCAATATGCATGCCGGCGAACAGGATGCTGGGCACGAGCACGGCGGCGAAGGCGCCGGCGCGGCCTTCGAGGCGGTCCATCCCGTAGCTGCGGTAGCCCACCTCTTCGGCAATGCCCATGCAGACGCTGGCCAGTGTGCCGAGGACGAAGGCCGTCCAACTCAATGCCGCATTCGAGGCCCAATGGAAGGGCGCAACAACGAATACTGGCACCGACCACGCTCCGGCGAGCAGCAGCCCTCCCGCGATACCCAGGGCGGCACGGGGTGCAGCGCCAGCGTCCAGTCCATAGCGTCTCCAGCTCAAGCCGTCCCTGCGCATGTAAAACCAGGTGACGGCGGTCACCAGACACATCACCAGGAGACACTTTACGAACCAGCCGGCCGAGGGACCGAGACGAGCAGGGACCAGCAAGGCGGCAGCCAGCGTTCCCCCGAAAGCCATGAGCATGACGAGGATGAAATAGCCAGCGATGCGAATGACGGATGGTGTGGGCATGGGCGGTCTTCCCTGTTTTTCACCGGCCTGTATTGGGAACCCCTGTTGTGGAAGTGACATTAGATCGTGTGCCGGCGAAAAGCGAGGCGGCGCGCCAGAACACCAACGCCGCGACGCTTACCCCCGCACCCAGTACGCAGACCCCTGTCCAGTGGAACCTTGCGTACACCACCGTCGTTGCCATCGCACCCGCACCGCTTCCGGCGGCGTAAAAGAGCATGTACGCACCCACCAGACGTCCGTGCGCATCCGGCCGCTGACGGAAAACGAGGCTCTGGTTGGTCACGTGGATAGCCTGCCCGCCCATGTCGAGCAGGACGATGCCCAGGGCCAGCCATCCAAAGGACGCCTGCATGAATGCGAGCGGCAGCCAGGCGGCGATAAGGAGGCCGAGCGCCCACCCGGTCACTCGTTGGCCCAGTCCCCGGTCTGCCCACCGGCCAGCGCGGCTGGCGGCCAGGGCTCCGACCGCACCCACGAGCCCGAACGCGCCTATGGCGGTATGCGAAAGCCGGTACGGCGCTTCGCTCAATGGCAGCGCCAGTGCGCTCCAGAAGACGTTGAACGCAGCGAACATCAGGAACGCGATGGTGCCGCGCACGCGCAGCACGCGCTCGTCGCGCAGCAAGCCGATCATGGACGACAACGCTTGCGGGTAGGTCAGGCGGGTCATGGGCAACGGTAAGGCGGGTAACGCCCGGTGGAGCAGGGCAGCGAGACAGAGCATCACCGCTGCCGCCACGCCATACGTGCCACGCCAGCCGGCGATATCGCCTATTCCGCCGGATACCACGCGAGCAAGCAGCAGGCCCACGAATACACCGGCCTGGGTACTTCCCACGACGTGTCCGCGATCGGCGTCACCGGCGGCGCTAGCCGCATAGGCGATCAGCCCCTGGGTCATGGCCGTGCCGAACAAGCCGGTGGCGAGCATGCCCGCGAGGAGTAGCGCGGCACTCCCGGCCAGTGCGACGGTGGCCAGCGCGACGATGAGGGCCAGCGCCTGGATGAGCATGAGGCGACGGCGGCTGACCAGGTCCCCGAGGGGCAGGAGGAAAACGAGGGCGAGGGCGCAACCTGCCTGGGTGGCCGTGACCACGCCTCCGACGGCCGCGCGCGTGATCGAGAAATCCGCGGCTATCGCATCCAGCAGCGGCTGGGCGTAGTACACGTTGGCGACGCTCAGGCCGCTGGCGCAGGCCAGCAGCGCGAGCAGGGGGCGGGACACCGGTCTTGTGCCAGCCGCCGGCAGGATGGGGATTGGCGGTGAGTCCACGAAGCGCCTTGTAGTTGCAAAATGAAACCAGAGCGTAGGTTGCATGGTTGCAAAATGCAACTAGAATGACGAGAGCATCCTGCAGGTATTTCGATGACTGCCAGAAACGATCCCGCCAGCGAAACGTGCCCTGTTGCACGGTCGGTCGATTTGATCGGCGACCGCTGGTCGCTCCTCATCGTGCGCGACGCGTTCGACGGCGTGCGGCGCTTCAGCGACTTCCAGCGGGGCCTCGGTGTCGCCCGCAACATCCTCAGTGACCGGCTACGCCGGCTGGTCGATGCCGGCATTCTCGCGAGCCAGCCGGCATCGGACGGCAGCAGCTACCAGGAGTACGTGCTTACCGGGCAGGGGATGGATTTGTTTCCGGTGATCGTGGCCCTTCGCCAGTGGGGCGAGGGGCATCTGTTCGCGCGGGGCGAACGGCATTCGGTGCTGGTCGAGGCGAAGACAGGGAGGCCGTTGGCGCCGATGGTTCCGTCTGCGGGCGATGGCCGGAAGTTGGGCGCGGGGGATACAGTAGTAAAGAAGGTAAGGTAGCCTGTTCGCTACACCAGCAAGGGCACTTGGTAGTGAGCCACGCATTTCCCATCGGAAAGGTCCTGGTAGGCAGGGTGGCGCCCTTGGGCGAGTCCGGCAAGACCAGTGCCATCCACAAGCTACCCGTGAATCGAAGCATGCGCGTCACGCGCATCGGCTTCGCCGACGATAGCCAGGCCGACCTGAAGCACCACGGTGGCGAGGAAAAGGCCATCCATCACTATCCCTTCGACCACTACCCGGGTTGGCGCGAGGAAGTCGGTGCGTTACCGCTGCTGGAACGGGCGGGCGCGTTCGGCGAGAATCTCTCCACGAACGGCTTGACGGAGAAGGACGTGGCTGTCGGCGACGTCTTCCGGCTCGGCACGGCGACACTCCAGGTAAGCCAGGGGCGTCAACCGTGCTGGAAACTCAACGCCCGCTTCGAGGTCGCGGACATGGCAGCCCGCGTACAGACCTCGGGCCGCACAGGTTGGTATTTCCGTGTGCTCGAGGAAGGAGATGTACCGCCCGATGCATCGCTCGAGCGCATCCACAGGGAAACCCCGGAGTGGACCATCGAACGCGTCTGGCGCGCGCTGTACGTTGATCGACACGACCGTGAATCACTCATGGCCCTGGCCAGCCTGTCGACGCTGTCCGGGAACTGGAGACTGCTGGCGCATCGAAGGATGAGTAGTTAAGGGCGGCGTTGCTCAGCGTGGCCAGGGTGGGGTGGTCGGTTTCGATGATGCGGATGGTTTGTGCACGCCATTTCGCACCGTGTTGACCGAATCGACGCAATGATTACCCCATGACTCCACTATGGTGGCTCGTGCTGACCGGCACCCTCCTGTTGACCACTTCCTTGCTGTCGGGGTGGATCCAGCGCGGGCCCGTCACGACGTTCGCGATATATCTCGTCGTCGGCATCATCATTGGCCCGGGCGTGACCGGCCTGGAGCGGCTTCCCTCCACGGCGGAGCACATCCACTGGCTGCACTGGGCAACGGAAGCGGCCTTGGTCGCCTCGCTGTTCGTGACCGGCCTGAAGCTCCGCCTGCCGTTGAGCGATCCCGGATGGCGCATGGCGGCGCGCCTTGCCTTGCCGGCCATGGTGCTCACGGCTGCCGGCGTGGTTGCCGTTGCCTGGTTTGGTCTCGGTTGGCCATTTGCAGCGGCACTCGCTCTCGCGGCCGTGGTGAGCCCCACCGATCCCGTGTTGGCCTCCCTCGTCTCGGTCGACGATGCCCGTGACGACGATGCTCTCCGTGTGGCGCTGTCGGGCGAGGCGGGCATGAATGACGGTACGGCACTGCCGCTTCTGTTCCTCGCCCTTGCCCTGATGGACCCGGCCGCCGGCAAGGCGAACGTGATCACGCATTGGTTGACGGTAGATGTCTTGTGGGGACTGGCCGGAGGGCTCCTCATCGGCTTCCTCGGCGGGTGGGGTCTCGGTTATGTGGGAACTCACATGCGCCACGCCACGCGCGATGTCGCGCCCAGCGATTTCCTCGCCTTGGGCATCATGATCGTCGTGTACTCGGTGAGCCATATGCTGGGGGCGTCGGGATTTCTCGCCGCCTTCGCGGCCGGCGTAGGGTTGCGCAGGGTAGAGCTTCAGGTCAGCACCCAGAGCAAGGGGTCGACGGAGAGAGGCGAGGAGTCGCTCGACGAGCCGGCGGAAACGCGGATAACTCCGAACGAACGGGCACAGGCGAACGTCGAACACCCAAGGGAAACCGTGGGCTGGGTCGTCTCCGATGCCTTGTCGTTCGGCGAGACGATCGAGCGGCTGATCGCCGTGGCGCTGGTGCTGGCGGTGGGGATTGCAGTCGTCCCGGCGGTCAGCTGGCACGGCATGTTGCTTGCCGGCGTGCTGCTGCTTCTGATCCGTCCGCTGGCCGTCTGGGTGGCCACGATCGGAAGCGGCGCGCCGTGGCAACGGCGGCTGCTGATCGGCTGGTTCGGCATCCGCGGGCTCGGCAGCCTCAACTACATGGCCTTCGCCATCGGACACGGCTTCGTCGGGATTCCGGGGCAGGTATTCGAGGGTGCGGTACTGACGGTGGTCGCGGTGAGCGTGGTCATGCACGGGGTAACCGTAACGCCCTTGATGCAATGGCGGGCCCGGGCGATCAAGGCGGCGAAGGGAAAGCACGTCAGCTGACGGCGATGCAGTGATCCCATGCGTGTCCGGTCAGCGTCCGTCCGCGTTGTCCGCGGACGCTCTTCTTTTTGTCGGGATGGCCCGCATAAACGCAGGCCGGCAGGGAGATTTCGCGCTTCCACGACGCTGGCATGACCCTTGCTGGTCAGGTGCGAGCGGGCATGTGTCCGTCCAAGGGGTAAGGGAATGGAACGATCTGGGGGACGCGGTGAAGTGTCGGCTATGAGCGACGGGACGCCGGTAACGGGCAGGGAGGAGGGATGAGCATGCTTGGCTATTATCTCGAATTGGCCTTGCGCAGCCTCAAGCGCAGCCGCGGGCTGACCGCGCTGATGGTTTTCGCCATCGGCTTCGGCGTCGCCGCATCCATGATCACGTTTTCGGTTTTCCGGGCGGTATCGGGCGATCCGATTCCCTGGAAGTCGTCGCGGCTGTTCGTTCCCCAGCTCGACGCCTGGGGACCGAGCACGCACCGCGATGGCAACGACGAGCCGGTCGATGCCCTTTCCTACACCGATGCCATGGCGTTCATGCGCGACCACCGCGCGAAGCTGCAATCGGCGATCTACCTCATCTATCCCTCGGTGGTACCGGCGCGGCCGGGCGAGCATCCGTTCAACGTTGCCGGCCATGCGGTCTATGGGGAATTTTTCCCCATGGTCGAGGCGCCGTTCAAATTCGGTGGCAGCTGGAGTGTCGATGACGACAGGCAGCGCTCGGCGGTGGCCGTCATCAGCAGCAAGCTCAACCTGAAACTTTTCGGCGGGGAAAACAGCGTCGGCAGATCGGTCAACGTCGAGGGCAAGAGTTACCGCGTGGTCGGAGTCCTCGACAAGTGGAATCCCCAGCCGCGCTTCTATGACGTGCAGAACACCGGCGGATTCGTCACCGTGTCCGACGACCTGTTCCTGCCCTTCGACCGTGCCATCGAATCGGGTGTGCCGAACGATGGCAACACCAATTGCGCGAAGCCTCCTGCGGAGCCTGGTTTCGTGGGCCTGCAGCGCTCGTCCTGCGTCTGGGTGGGTTACCTGGCGCAACTGGACGATGCCTCGGCCGTGTCCGCGTTTCGGAGCTACCTGGAGAACTACGCCCGCGACCAGCAGAAGGCGGGTCGATTCAACTGGCCCCCGAACTACCGGCTACGCGATCTTCCCGCATGGCTGGAGAGCGAGGAAGTGGTTCCTTCTGACACTAAGGTATCGCTGCTCGTGGCCCTCGGCCTGCTGATCGTATGCCTGGTGAACACTTCCGGTTTGTTGCTGGCGAAGTTCCTGCGCCGCAGCGGTGAAATTGGTGTGCGACGGGCGCTGGGGGCAGGGCGGTTCGCCATCTACGCCCAGTTCCTCACCGAGGCGGGGATGATCGGCGTCGCCGGCGGCGTGCTCGGCCTCGCACTTACCGGCATGGGCATCCTGGGAGTGGGCATGGTGCTGCCAAAAGGGATCGCCGAACTCGCCCGGCTGGATCTGCCCTTGCTGCTGCTGACGCTCGTGGTGGCAGTGATTTCGACCCTGCTTGCGGGCCTGTACCCCACGTTCCGGGCATCGCGTGTGCAGCCTGCCTGGCAGCTGAAGTCGAATTGAGGCCCAAGGATATGACCCTCCATCCCATGCTCGCTGCGCTGCGCAAGCACAAGGCCGGTGTCGTGCTGATCGCACTGCAGATCGCCTTGACCCTCGCCATCGTCTGCAACGCGCTCTTCATCATCGGCCAGCGCATCCACAACATCAATCGACCCACCGGCATGGTCGAAGACGACCTGTTCCTGGTGTCCCAGCAATGGGTAGGGGCGCCGGACGCCGACCAGTCGGCTGGCTCGCAAAAGCTCGACGCGATGCTGAGAGAAGACCTGGCGGCCTTGAGGAACATGCCGGACGTGAGTTCGGTGACGCCCACCAATTCCCTGCCGCTATATACCTCGTCGCGTGCCGGCTCGGTCGGCATCAATCCGGGCAATGGCACATACGATGGTGCCAGCGCGGGCACCGCGCGCACGAGCTATTTATTCATGGACGAGCAGGGTCAGGCCACGCTCGGGCTCAAGCTCGTGGCCGGACGTTTCTTCAACGCCGGCGAAGTGCAGCATTACTCCGGACGGGAGGACCGCACGCCGAGCGTGATCGTCATCACCAAGGCGCTCGCGGACAAGATGTTCCCGGACAAGGGCGCCGTGGGCCAAGTACTTTACGTGGACGGATCGGGCACGCCTTCCAGGGTGATCGGCGTGATCGAGAGATTGCAGGGAGCGGTCTGGGCGAAGACGTTCACCTGGAACATCGTCGTGATACCCGCGAGGCAGAACTCGAATTTCTCCCGCTATGCCGTGCGTGCCAAGCCGGGCAGGAGGGATGCAGCGATGAGGGCGGTTCCTTCCCTGCTCTACGGAATCAACCCCATGCGGGTGCTCGACGATACGGAGGCGGTGAAGTCGTTCGAGCGGATCCGCAGCGACGCGTACCAGTCGGATCTTGGCATGGCGATCCTGATGGGCGTGGTTTCCGTCATCCTGATCGGTGTGACCGCCGCGGGAATCGTGGGCCTCACCAGCTTCTGGGTGGGCCAGCGCCGCAAGCAGATAGGCGTGCGGCGCGCCCTCGGGGCGCGGAAGATCGACATCCTGCGTTACTTCCAACTGGAGAACCTGACCATCGCGATCGGCGGGGCCGCGGTGGGCATCGTGCTGGCGCTGGCGCTCAATTTCTGGCTCATGCGTGACTTCGGCATGGACCGCATCCCGGTGCCCTGGGTGCTGGTCGGCGTGGCATCGGTATTGCTGCTGGGCCAGTTCGCCGTTTTCGTGCCCGCGCGCCGCGCCTCGAACGTTCCGCCTGTCGCGGCCACGCGAACGGTCTAAGGCGCGAACGCTCGGGGAGCCTCAGCTCTTGAACATGTGGCTCGCATGCGTCACCGAGCCACCCGCCCGGATCGCGGCCGCCACCAGCGCCGCTTCGGACAACTGCTGGTCCGTGGCACCCGCGTCGCGGGCCGCCTTGGTGTGGATCTCGAGGCAGTACGGGCACTGGGTCGTGAGCGCCACCGCCACGGCCATCAGCTGCTTCTCGCGCACGGTGAGGGCGCCCTCGGCGAATGCCGCCTTGTCGAAGGCCCAGAACGCTTTCATGCCCTCGGATGCGTTTTCGTCCAGGCGCTTGAGCTGGGCCAGGTTCTTCATGTCGTACATGGGATTTCGCCTTTTGTGGTGGTGGGTCTGTCCAAGGATAGACCGCGCACGGCGAGCCTTCATTACACATGGACGCGGCGTGCGTCTTGGAAATTCAAGGCGCCCCGATACATCATGTCGGCGCGACAAGCACTTGTCCCGGACAGTCCGGAAACGCGCAAGGTTTGTCGCCGCATGTAGACGAAAGTCGTGCAAACGCCGGGGTAGACTCATTCTTTTACCGGAGCTTCCCATGCTAGACGTTGCCGGCCTGGTCAAGAGCGTGCCGGGTGGACGGACGCTCTTCGAGAACATCGACCTGACGCTGGCTCCAGGCGAGTTCGTCGCCATCATGGGAGAGTCCGGTGCGGGTAAATCGACCTTGCTGAACCTGATCGCGGGCCTCGATTCGCCCGATGCCGGCAGCGTGCGGATTGCCGGTGAGGACATCGCGGGACTCGACGACGATGGCCGCACGCGCCTGCGCCGCGACCGCATCGGCTTCGTTTTCCAGGCCTTCCATGTGCTGCCGCATCTCGACCTTGCCCATAACGTGGCCTTGCCGTTGGCGCTGCAAGGCCGCGACGCGGACGGATCGCTGGCTTCCGCCAACGCGATGCTGGAGTCTGTCGGCCTCGGGGGCCGCGGCGCTGCCTTTCCCCGCGAACTCTCGGGCGGTGAATTGCAGCGCGTGGCAGTGGCTCGCGCGCTGGTGCACCGGCCGGGCCTGATTCTTGCGGATGAGCCGACGGGAAACCTCGATCCCGATACGGCGGCGCGCACGCTCGCGCTTTTCGTCGACCAGGTCCGGAACGCGGGCGCGGCGGTCCTGCTGGTGACGCATTCGAGCGTGGCTGCCGCCGTGGCCGACCGTTCGCTGGTGCTGTCGCCCGCGGGCCTGGTGGAACATGGCTGAGAGCCTCCGTCCGGTAGCGCTCGGCTGGCTGCTCTGGAGCGAGTGGCGGGCCTATCCGGGGCGCATCCTTGCGGCGCTGTTCGCGATCGCGCTGGGTGTCGCGCTGGGTTTCGCCGTCCACCTCATCAACGCATCGGCGCTGGGCGAATTCGACAAGGCGGTGCGTTCCGTCAGCGGGGCCGCGGACCTCACGGTGCGCTCGACCAGCGCGCTCGGTTTCGACGAGATGCTTTATCCCCGCGTGGCACGGATGCCCGGGCTTTCCGTTTCGCCGATCGTGACGATGCCTGCGGTGATCGACGGGAAGTCGCCGGTCACCCTGGAAGGTATCGACGTCTTCCGCACCGGTAGCCTGGGGCCGGGTTCCGGCAACGTCGGGTTCGCGGGGCCGGAGGGTTTCCTCAGCGGGAGTTCGGTCTATCTCTCGGCTGCGCAGTTGACGGCGACCGGGCACAAGGTGGGGGACTCGATCAGCCTCAAGGCTAATGGACATACGGTACGGGCCACCATTGCCGGAAGCCTGCCGGCGGAGGCCGGGAGCCAGCTCGCCGTCATGGACATCGCCGCGGTGCAATGGCGCTTCGGCATGCTGGGGCGTCTCCAGCGCCTGGATATCCGGCTGGGGTCCGGCGTCGATGCGGTGCAGGCCACGAAGCGCATTGGCGAAGCCTTGCCCGCGGATGCTCTCGTCGTCGACGCGGCGGGCGACGCAGCGCAGAACGACAGCCTCTCCGCGGCGTATCGCGTGAACCTCGACATGCTCGCCCTCGTCGCGCTGCTGACCGGCGGCTTCCTGGTTTACTCGGCGCAATCCCTGTCCGTGGCGCGGCGCAATGCGCAGTTCGCGCTGCTGCGCGTGCTGGGCATGGAGCGGAGCAGGGTGCGCGCACAGGTGCTGGCCGAAGCGCTCTTGCTGGGTATCGCGGGTGCGGGCATGGGCATCGCACTAGGATTGGGATTGGCATCGCTCGCCCTGAAACTCCTCGGCGGAGACCTTGGCGGCGGATATTTCAACGGCGGAACGCCCCACCTGGTGTTCGCCCCATGGGCCGCGGCCATTTTCGGCGCGCTCGGCGTGGCGGCCGCTGTCCTGGGCAGCATGGTTCCGGCACTGGCGGCCGCGCGGACCCCGCCGGGCATCGCCATCAAGAACCCGGGCGACAGCGTCGATCCGCGCGTGCCCACGCGTCCCTGGCGGGCCATCGTCCTGCTGGCCTGCGCCGTGCTGGCGTCCCTGCTGCCTGCGATCGGGGGCATCGCGTTGTTCGGTTATGTGGCCGTGGCGCTGTTGCTGGCGAGTGGCGTAGCACTCATGCCCTGGCTGGCCAGGGTCCTTGTATCGCCGTTGCGGGACTTGCCGCTCAAGGGCGTGCCGTTCCGCCTCGCGACGGCGCGTCTCTGGGGCGCGCCGTCGCAGGCCTCCGTGGCGCTGGCCGGCATCCTCGCGGCCACCGCGCTGACCGTGGCCATGGCCGTGATGGTGACGAGCTTCCGCGGCTCGGTGGATCGCTGGCTGGGCGATGTGCTCGGCGCGGACGTCTACTTGCAGGTGAACGATGCAACGGCCGGAGGTTTCGATGCCGCCACCGTGGCGCGCATGCGCCGCGTGCCGGGTGTGGCATGGCTGGGTGTGCTCAAGGAAACGCCATTGCGCTTCGATGTGCGCCGCCCCGCGGTCGCCCTGATCGCGCGCACGATAGACGGGCCTGGCGCGCTTCACACACCGATTGGCAAACAGGTTCCCGTTCCGCAAGGGGCGGTTCCGATATGGGTTTCCGAGCCGGCCTCGCGCATTTACCACTGGAAGCCCGGCGATACGCTCGTGCTTCCATTGGCCGGTTCACCGAGGGTCATGGTCGCAGGCGTCTGGCGCGATTACGCCCGTCAGCACGGCGCCATCGTCCTGGACGAAAGAACTTATACGCGCTGGACCGGCGACGGCACCCGTACGGCTGTTTCGGTACTCGTCGCGCCGGACGCCCACATCGACTCGGTGGTCACGGGCTTGCGCAGCGCCATCGGCGCCGCGAGAAGCGGTTTCACCGTCAGCCGTCCGCAGGATATCCGCCGGAGGGCGCTCGAAGCCTTCGATCGCAGTTTCCTCATCACGTATCTGCTCGAAGGCATCGCGGTGTGCGTCGGACTCGCCGGCGTCGCCGCCACCATCGGTGCGCAGGTGCTCGCGCGGATCCGTGAATTCGGCATGCTGCGCCACGTGGGCGCGACGCGCGGCGAACTCGTGCGCATGCTGCTTATCGAGGGTGCCTTGCTCGGCGGCGTAGGCGGCGTTGCGGGCGTCGCCCTGGGGCTTGCCATGAGCCAGGTGCTTATCCACGTGGTGAACCCGCAATCGTTCCACTGGACGATGGATACCCTGTTGCCCTGGCCCTTCCTTTGCGGCGTCGTCGCGAGCCTGGTCGTGTCGACGGCGGGCGTGGCGCTCGTGGTTGGCCGCAGCGTGCTGTCGACCGATGCCGTGCGCGCGGTGCGGGAGGACTGGTGATGCGGATGCGTTGGCTGCTCATGGCCCTGCTGGCGGTAGCCGTCCCGGGACTCGCCGGCGACCGCGTCGTATATCCGCGCGTGCCCACCGAGGCGCCGGTGGTCTTGCCACGCGATTACGGGGCGCATCCCGAGTACAAGCTCGAGTGGTGGTACGTTACCGGCTGGCTGGACACGAAAGGAGGACCGGTAGGCTTCCAGGTCACCTTCTTCCGAACGCGCTTGCCCTTCGACGACGGCAATCCGAGCCGCTTCGCGGCGCGTCAGTTGATCCTCGCTCATGTCGCCCTGGCCGATCCCTCGGTGGGACGCCTTGAGCACGGCCAGCGCCTCGCACGGGAAGGTCTCGGACTCGCGGGTGCCGCGACCGGGAATGCCGATCTCAGGATTGACGACTGGTATCTCCTGAGATCCGAAGACGCTACGTGGACCACCCGGTTCGGTACGGACAAATTCACCCTCGACCTGAAACTGGTTCCCACACAGGCACCCTTGCTTCAGGGCGATCGTGGCTACAGCCGCAAGGGGCCGGGCTCGGAAGAAGCCTCGGCCTACTTCAGCCTGCCGCACTTGTCGGTGAAAGGGCGGCTGATACGAGGCTCGCGCACGGAGGACGTGCACGGCACAGCCTGGTTCGACCGCGAATGGTCTTCCAGCCTACTCAACCCACGTACGGTGGGATGGGACTGGGTAGGGCTCAACATGGATGACGGCAGCGCCGTCACTGTCTTTCGTGTCCGCGATTCCTCGGGTCACCCCATGTGGGCCGGTGGCAGCATCCGTGGAGCCGACGGCGGCCTGACCATCCTGGGGCCGAAGGACATCGCCTTCGAAACCCGCCGCATCTGGCGTTCGCCACGGACGGGGGCGAAATATCCTGTAGAGACGACGGTATCGATCACCACTGCATCCGGGACGAAGCGCCTTGCGTTGCGCCCGCTGATGGACGATCAGGAACTGGACGTCGTGCCTATGGGTGGGCCGGCCTATTGGGAGGGCGCGGTGAAGGTCGACGGCGGGCGGGGATATCTGGAACTCGTCGGGTACGGGGGCAAGATCGGACTTTGATGTCGCTGGCTACGCGTGGGTCAGCGAGATGACGATCTCCACGACGATGAGCACCACGATGGCGACTTCCAGCCATTCGTTTCGCCGGCTCGATGCCTCCTCATACAGGGCTGCGTAGGTGTCGCGGATGATCGACAGCTTGCGGTCCACCGAGGCGCTCAGTGCCTGCACGCGGAACAGCGACAGTGCGCTGCTGTAGATCCGTGCAAGGTAGACGTCTTCCGTCACTTGTAACGCGTTGTCCACGCGCTCGGTGAGTTCGGTGACTTCGGCGACCAGCGCGTACAGCCCGCGCGCCAGATGGGCGAAGCGGCGCGATGCCAGCAGGGAGGCGGTGGAGCGGGCCTTTTCCACCTGGTCGTACATGCGTGGGAGCTCATCGTCGAGCAAGAGGTCGTAGTAGCGCATCTCCACCAGCTGCGCATTGGCCACCTCGATCACGTCGGCCACGTCGGAATCGCCGCGCGGTTCGTAGATGAAGGCCCGGTCCCAGGTCAGCACGACGAGGTCGTCGGCGTAATACGAGAAACTGCGGGACAGGAGATCCTTCTTCGCCGCCCGGGACAATGGCCGGGTTTCGCCCGTGAGCACCTCGGTCAGGTCGATGCGGTCCATCAGCCCTTCCGCATCCATGTTCTCGTTGAATGCCTGGACGGTCGCGATGAGGTGGTCTTCGTCCAGACGCTCGCCTTCCGTCGGGCGGTCCAGCGCGGGACGGATCACGTCCTGCACGCGTTCGAGCAGGTCGTTCCAGAACGGTGTGCCGGACGCGGGGCCGAAGCGTTTATCCACGTCGGTCACGTCGCGCACGTAAGCCGGCCAGGGCTGTCCGGTGCGCCGGATGCGCAGGGAGAGCGCAGCAAGGCCGAAGTCGTAGAGCCGGACCGATATCGCGGCGCGCACCGGGCCGCTCGCAAGCACCACATCCACCTCGCCCAGCGAAAGCCAAAGCGGCGGAACGCCGAAGCTCACCGCGTCCGGCGGTGTGCTGGTCAGCGAAGAACGGGCGAAGGCCGTGCTGCCGCGCTCCGTCCACAGCCGTTCCGCGTGCGCCAGGTCGACGCTGTAAGCGATGTCGATCAAGCGAAGCGCAGTCACTTCGCCGGAGGAAACGACGAGGTTAGCGGTCATGTGCCTGTCCGGAGCATCGCGGGGAGGGGGTGGTGCATGGGATCCATGCCACGCATGGCCCCTGGCGCAACGCCCACGATGCGCTTGAACGCGCGACTGAACGCGGCGAGCGATCCATAACCGAGCCGGAAGGCCACGGCCTCGATCGGTTCGCGATCGCGCCCGATCCATTGCGTGGCGAGGCGCATGCGCAGCTCGGTGAGGTAACGCACGGGCGTCATTCCGGTCGCTTCCAGGAAGCGCTCGGCGAACACCGATCGCGAGCTGCCCATTTCGGCAGCCAGTTCGGCGACGGTCCAGTTTCGCCCCGGATCCCGATGCAGCGCGACGATGGCTTTGCCCAGGCGAGGGTCGCGCAAGGCTTGCACCCAGCCCGTGGCGTCGCCACAACCGCACTCGACCCAGCCACGCACGATGATTGCCGAGACCACGTCTGCAAGCCGGGCGAGGATGCCGGCGAATCCGGCGCGCTTGTCGCGCGACTCGCGCTCCATGGCGTCGAGGATGGGTGGAAGTTCCGGATATTTTTCAAGCAGGGTTCCTACAAGCATGACCTCAGGCATCGCGTTGACCAGCGGCTGCATGCCGCCGAGTTCGAATTCCATGCAGCCGCTGAAGATAAGGGCACCGTCGGTTTGCGTGGCAACCGGGCAGTCGGGCTGGATGTCCTTCACCGATGCGCATAAGGGCGTCGTGTCGAACGTGCTGACGTCGCGGCATGCCACGTCGTCGGACGATACGAGGCAGTGCGCACGTCCTTGCGGCATGAGGAGGGCATCACCCGTGCCCAGCGAGTGGACCGTGCCTTGGTCGGTCCGCAGCAACACCGGACCCCGGCCGATGAAGTGGAACTGGGCCCGCCCGGGCGCGGCGTGAAAGGCGACGCCGAACGGCCGGGCGACTTCGATCCGGCGGTAGTTGACCCCGAAAAGGCGCATGCCTTGCAGCAGTTCGCTTGCCGGGTCGGGGGCGCGGGCTGAAACCTGGATACCCATGTCGGACGCACGATCAATAGAAAGAGATTTTGCATCATATACCGTCCGGATCGGTGCGCCTAACCTTCCGTCTTTCCTCTTTCGACGGAAGCGACATGAATACCTGTGTGGAAGCTGCTGACGCGGCACCGGCGGAGACGCAGCCCGCCTGGGGGGCCGTATTTGCCTTGACCCTTGGCGTGTTCGGCCTTGTCACCGCGGAATTTCTCCCAGCCAGTCTCCTTACCCCCATGGCGGCGAGCCTGCAGGTCACCGAAGGGATGGCCGGGCAGACGGTGACGGCGACCGCGGCGATCGCATTGGCGACGAGCCTCGTCATCTCGGTGCTCACACGGAATACGGACAGGCGCCGGCTTCTGCTGGCATTCTCGGTACTGCTGGTGGGCTCGAACCTGCTCGTGGCGTTCGCCCCGAATCTCATGATGGTGTTGCTGGGACGCGTGCTGCTGGGCATGGCCATCGGTGGCTTCTGGACCATGTCCGCGGCGACCGCGATGCGTCTGGTGCCGGAAGCGATGGTGCCTCGCGCACTATCGATCATCTTCAGCGGTGTTTCCGTCGCCACGGTTGCGGCCGCGCCATTGGGCAGCTACTTCGGCCACCTGATCGGCTGGCGGAATGTCTTCCTCATCGCGACGGCCGTCGGCGTGCTCGCGTTTTTCTGGCAGCTGGTGACCTTGCCGCGCATGCCGTCCAGCGGTTCCGCGCGTATGGGTACGCTGATCGACGTCATGAAGCGGCCTGCCATGGGCGTCGGCATGCTCGCGGTGACCCTCGTATTCACCGGACACTTCGCCTTCTTTACCTATCTGCGCCCCTTCCTGGAGACGGTGACCGGCGTCGGCGTCAACGGGCTCTCGGGCATGCTTCTCGGCTTCGGCGTCGCCAACTTCGTCGGCACCTCGCTGGCCGGCTTCGTACTCGAACGCTACCTGCGCCTCACGCTGCTCCTCATGCCGGCGGTGATGGGTGCCTTGGCTCTCGCACTGGTGATGCTGGGCCGCGCACCCGTAGCGGACGCGGTGCTCGTGACGTTGTGGGGCGTCGCTTTCGGAGCCGTGCCGGTCGCCTGGACCACCTGGATCACCCGGACGGTGCCGGACGAAGCCGAAAGCGGCGGTGGCCTGATCGTGGCCGCCGTGCAGCTGGCCATCACGCTGGGCGCCGCATTGGGCGGTGTCGTGTTCGACGCGACCGGAGCCAAAGGCGTGTTCGTCGGCAGCGCGGTGGTCCTGCTGCTTGCGGCGGGAACAATCTCGACGGGGCTCCGTGCGGGCGGCATGGACAGGCGGAGCGACGATTTCGCGGGAGAGGCCGACGAAGCGTAGGAACCTGCGGGTTTGCGGGAGGCTGTAACCGAGGACGGGATGCAACCGAATGCGTTCGTTGTACCTTTCCTCATCAGCCAGCTGGCACAGGGCCGCACATGACCATCCACTTCTCCTGCACGATGTGCGGCCGTTGCTGCCATGGCCTGCGCTTGCCCATCGGTGTAGACGAGGCGGTGGCCTGGCTACGTGACGGTGGCGACGTGCAGTTGTTCTGCGAGGCGATTCCATGGCCGGAGGAACCGCCGGCCGACAATCACCTTGCCTGGTACAAGCGGCGCAGGTCGTTCGCGGCGACCAGCGGAAGGCTTCCTGTGCGCATCATCGTCTCCTTGATGGCCACCTTCGAAGGAGCCTGTCCGAACCTGCAAGCGGACATGCGCTGCGGCATCTACGAAAGGCGGCCGCGGGCGTGCCGGGTCTATCCCGCCGAGGTGAACCCGTTCTTCGCGCTGAATCGCGAATCGAAGCTCTGTCCTCCGGAAGCTTGGCAAACGCATGAGCTGCTCCAGGGAGAAGACGGCGAGTGGACCGATCCCGAGGTAGCGCGATCGATCGCAGGCATGCGCGAGGCTGACGCGCGCGATGCGTCGGTGAAGGAACGGCTCTGTGCCACGCTGGGCATTGCGATGAGCGGCCTCTCGAATGAAGGCGTCGTCGTGCATGCGCCCGGCCGCGAACGCTTGCTGTCGGCGTTGGAAGACGCAACGAGCGACGATTACGTCGGTGACGGCGCAACCGCGTGGCATGTCGTTTCGCACCGGCGCGCCACGCTGGACCTGCTGCAATCGGCGGGAACGGCATGGTTGTTGGCCTCCGGGCTCGAACCGACGACCGCGAGCTTCATGGGCTTCGTCGCCGGCGACACCGACTGATCAGTGCGGCACGAGCAGCCGGAACAGCGCAGCGACCAGGCCGACGGCGAGCACGCCCCCGACATAAAGCATCGCGAACCACGCGACCTGCCGCCAGCGACCGCGCGCGGTCATCAGTGATACCCCGGATCGTCCGCGCGCACCTTGCCGCGGAATACCCAGTACGCCAGTGCCGTGTAGGCAAGGATGATGGGAATGACGATGGCCGCGCCCACCAGCGTGAAGAGCTGGCTCGAGCGGGGTGCCGATGCCGTCCAGATGTCGAGCGACGGCGGCACGATGTTCGGGAAGATGCTGATGATCAGGCCCGTGTAGCCGAGGAACAGGATGGCCAGGGTCAGCAGGAACGGCGTGCGGTCGGCTCCCCGTCGCAGGCTCACGAGGATGCCGGCAAGGCACGCCAGGACGAGTACGGGCACCGGCAGGAAGAAGAACAGGTTCGGTGTGGAGAACCAGCGGTGCGCCACGGCCTGCTGGCCGAGGACGGTCCACAGGCTGACGATACCTATCGTAGCTCCAAGCACGAGGGTCAACGGCCGCATCAGCACCCCCATGCGTCGCCGCAGCTCGCCTTCGGTTTTCATCAGCAGCCAGCCGCAGCCGAGCGTGGCATAGGTCACCAGCAGGCCGATGCCGGTGAAGAGGTTGAACGGCGTGAACCAGTCGAACGGGCCACCGGCGAACCTTCCGTCGCGCACCTCGATACCCTGCAGCAGGGTACCGAGGATCACGCCCTGGGCGAAGGTGGCGACGCCGGAGCCGCCGATGAAGGCGAGGTCCCACAGGTGCTGGGTGCGCCGAGCCTTCGCGCGTATCTCGAAAGCCACGCCGCGAAAGATCAGTCCGCAGAGCATCGCCACGATGGGCAGGTAGGTCGCGGGCAGCAGGATGGAATAGGCGAGGGGAAACACGGCGTAGAGCGACGCGCCACCCAGCACCATCCAGGTCTCGTTGCCGTCCCACACGGGAGCGACGGTATTGAGCATGACCTGGCGCTCGCCTTCGCGGTCGAAGAAGGGAAAGATGAGGCCGATGCCGAGGTCGAAGCCATCGAGCATCACGTAGAGGAAGACGCCGAAGCCGATGATGGCCGCCCAGATGACTGGCAGGTCGATGGTCATGGCGATCACTCGTCGATGGGGTCGGTGGGGCGCGACAGCGGGCGGTGGTCGAACCGCTCGCGGCCGTGGCCGGTGTCGGCAGCTTCCGCGTCCGCTTCGTCGCGGGGCATGTTCGGCCCCTTTGCCATCAGCTTCAGCATGTAATAGATCCCCGTGCCGAAGACGAGGAAGTACACCATCACGAAGATCATGAGCGAGGTGCCCACCTGCCGCACGTCGATCGCGGATACCGCATCCCGCGTGCGCAATACGCCATAGACCACCCATGGCTGTCGCCCGGCCTCCGTGGTGACCCAGCCGGCGATCAGCGCGATCAGACCCGTGGGGCCCATGTAGAGCGCGAAGCGCTGGAACCAGCGCGCGTCGTAGAGACGCCCGTGCCGCCGCAGGGCCAGTCCCGCCAGGGCCAGGAGGAGCATGAGCGTGCCCATGCCCACCATGATGCGGAAGCTCCAGAAGACGATGGTCGAGTTCGGGCGGTCTTCCGGGGCGAAGGATTTCAGGCCGCGCACCTCGCCGTCCCAGCTGTGCGTGAGCACGAGGCTGCCGAGATGCGGCACCTGCAAGGCATATCGGGTGGTCTCGGCTTTCATGTCCGGCCATCCCACCAGGTTGAGCGCCACACCCTTCTCCGTTTCCCAGAGGCCCTCGATGGCTGCGATCTTGGCGGGCTGGTATTTACGGGTATTGAGCCCGTGCGCGTCGCCTACCGCGACCTGGATGGGCACGACCAGCAGGAGCATCCACAGCGCCATGGAGAACGATTTGCGGATGGCGCGATCCTTCCGCCCGCGCAACAGATGCCACGCAGCGCAGGCACCCACGAGCAGGGCCGCCACGATGAACGCAGCCAGGGACATGTGCACGAGGCGGTATGGGAAGGACGGGTTGAAGACGATCTTGAACCAGTCGACGGGAACCACCTTGCCGTCGACCAGCGCATGGCCTTGCGGCGTCTGCATCCAGCTGTTCGACGAGAGGATCCAGAAGGTGGAGATGAGCGTGCCGATGGCCACCATCAGCGTGGCGAAGAAGTGGGCCTTCGGACCCACCTTCGTCCATCCGAAGAGCATGATGCCGAGGAAGCCCGCTTCGAGGAAAAAAGCCGTCATCACCTCGAAGGTCAGCAGCGGGCCCGTGACCGAACCGGCCACGGCGGAAAATCCGGACCAGTTCGTGCCGAACTGGTAGCTCATCACCACGCCGGATACCACGCCCATCGCGAAGCCGACGGCGAAGATCTTCGACCAGAAGAAGAACAGCTCCTTGTAGACGAGCTTGCCGGTCTTCAGCCAGAGACCTTCGAGTACGGCAAGGTAGCTCGCCAGGCCGATGCTTATGGCCGGGAAAATGATGTGGAACGACACCGTGAAGGCGAATTGCCAGCGCGCCAGGAGGAGTGCCGTGTCGGGAACGTTCATGGGATTCTCCGTCTCGCGCACAGTCTAGGCCGCCGTGCGCGCACTGCTTGCCAGCGCGACACTTTGGCGCGTGAAAGATTGTCGCAGGACGGAGGGGGTGGCTGGATTGCAGCCGCTTGCCGCTACTCCGCGTCCTGGGGCTTGCGCAGGCCGAACAGGGCGGAGATGTTCATCTGGAGGTTGAGGCCGTAGACCAGCAGGTTCTTCGGCAGCACCCTGGTGTTCGGTATGCCCGAATTGTCCGGATGCACGATGTACTGGATGTTCGGCATCAGGGTGATGCCACGGGTGACGTGCCAGCCGTAGTTGAGTTCCACGTCGTACTGGTGCGGATTGTTGCTGCCGTGGCCGCCGGCCTTGATGCGGGCGTCGCGCAGATAGTCACGCTCGGCATCGGTCATGTCGAAGTATGAAATGGACAGGCCCACGGTGTCCTGCGGGCGGCTGGCGAACGGTCCGGTGAGGACGAAACCGGTGTAGATCTGCTGCCGCATGATCTCATCGGTTTCCAGCTGCTGCACGATGCCGGCGAAGACGTTGAGGTTGCGCGACGAGCCCGGGTTCGCGCGCCACATCACGCGGTCGGCCATGAGGTACACGCCGGACCGGTTCGGATCGGCCTGGCGTGCGGCGCCGCCATGCAGGCCGCGCGACTGGCCCTTCGTGTTGTAGAACGGATCGTTGATGGGTGCCGTGCTGAGGTAACCGCCAAACTTCACTTCGAAGCCATACGGATCCGCCTTGGGATCGGTATGCGTCCAGCCGAATTCCACGGGAATGGTCACCCCGGTGGCATTGGCGACGGAGAAATCGAGGCCGTTACTGGCAGACGTGGTCGGGTTCACCTCATACACGCCGGTTTCGACGTAGGTGTGCTTCGAGGTCTGGTATTTCACGTTCATCGCCCAGGTTGCCGACGGCAGCAGGCTGTAACCGGCCTCGGAGTTGATCAGGCGCGGCACGCCGCAGTGGACTCCGGACTGGAACTGGCAATTGGTGGCCAGGTGGGCGTAGTAGCTGGTGGTGCCCAGGCGTCCGATCAGGATGTCCAGGCGATTGTCGAGGAACTTCTGTTCGTAAGCGAAAAGACCGAGATGCCACTGGGGGAATTCGTTCTTGTAGATGTACTGCTGCTTGGCGAACGTGCCGGTCACGTCGTGGTTCAGCCCGTTCCCGTAGTCACGGTATACGGTGAAGTGGAAGCTGCCGCCGCGAAAGCCGAGCAACTTGTCGAGGTCGAGGTCGGCACCGATATTGAACTGGCCGACGTTGGTGCGGCCCTGGTCCACGCCGCCGCGCGGATTGGTCGCGTACTGGTTGATCAGGTTCGCCCGCAGGAAAACGCCCCGCGCGGCGAGCCGCTGCAGGCTGGCCGACAGCGAGTCGTCCTTGTGCGCAGTGCTCGCGGCCGGCGTTGTCGCGCCGCTGTTCTGCGCGGCGGCATCCCCTGTAACCGCGGGCGAAGCGAAGGCCGCGCCCGTGGCGAGACAGCAAAGGCTACCCAAGCCCACGGCGGTGGCGCCGAAGGTGTGCTGGTTGAACTTCATGTAACGTCCCCTCCCCAGGTGGACTGGTGGATCAGTGGCACCCCCGCACCCGCGGGCGGTGCGAACGAGCGATGGGCTCAGGCGGGCTGGAATCCCTTGTCCAGCTCGGCATGCAGACGTTCCTTGTCGACGGCGTGCTCCCACTGGCCGACCACGATGGTGGCGACGCAGTTGCCCGCGATGTTGGTGAAGACGAAGGCGGAAGAAAGCACCCGGTGCACGCCGAGGATCAGTGCGATGCTTCCGACCGGAATGGTCTTGGTGGCCGCGAGCGTCATGGCTAGCACGGCGATCGCGGAGCCCGCGACGCCGGCGCCGCCCTTCGAGGTCACCAGGAGGATGACGAGCAGCGAGAGCTGCGCCTCCCAGCCCAGCGCCGTACCGGTTGCCTGGGCGAGGAACACGCTCACCGCTGCAAAGTAGAGGCAGGTACCGTCGTGGTTGAAGCTATACGCCGTGGGCAGAACGAGGCCGACGACGGACTCCTCGACGCCGAGCTTCTTCAGCTTGCCCGTGAGTTGCGGGAACACGCTTTCCGAAGAACTGGTACCGATGACCAGCGCCAGTTCTTCCCGTACGTAGCGCATCAGCTTGAGCAGGCTGAACCCGGAATACCACGCGATGGGCGCCAGCACGACGACGAAGAAGATCAGGCAGGTGAGGTAGAACTCGCCGATCAGCGCGCCGAGCGCCACGAGTGAATGCAGGCCGAACTTCGCCACGGTAAACGCGATGGCGCCGAACGCGGCGATGGGCGCGATCTTCATCGCGATGCGGATCACCCAGAACAGCGCTTTCGATACGGTGTCCACGACCTCCAGCACAGGCTTCGCCTTGTCGCCGAGCGACGCCAGGCCGCAGGCGAACAGCACCGAGAACACGAGGATCTGCAGGATCTCTCCCTCGGAAAACGCCTGGATGGCCGATTTGGGCACCAGATTGAGCAGGAATTCGCCGAAGCTCATGTGCGCGGCGGGATGAACACTCTGGCCCGCCGTCTGGAAACTCGCCGGGTCGACGTGCATGCCGACACCGGGCTTCAGGATGTTGATCGTGACCAGGCCGATGACCAACGCAAAGCTGGTTACCACCTCGAAGTACACGATGGCCTTGATCGCGATCCGGCCCACCTTGCCCAGGTCGCGCACGCTGGCGATGCCGTGGGTCACGGTGCAGAAGATGATCAGGCCGACCACCATCTGGATAAGCCGGATGAACACGTCGCCCAGCGGTTTCAGCTGTTGGCCGATGTCCGGGAAAAGCGCGCCCACGGCCACGCCCAACGCCATGCCCGCGAGTACCTGGAAGGTAAGGTCCTCATAGAAGCGGGCGTGCTTCCGCGGTGGCTGGGTGGTGGTTCGATCGGGTGTCGCCATCGTGCCGTGTTCCTGTTTGAAGCCAGCCTTGGCGGATATGCTGCGCGCGTCAATCGCTGCCATGACCTAGGATCCTCCTGGCGGGGGCGAATACTTCGTCCAGGCTGGGGCGGCGGGGCAGGAGCCCCTGGCCCATGCATGCTTCGATGGTGAAGGCCACGGGTTCGCGCAGGCTCTCGAAACCGAAGCGGAAGGGAACAGGCCCCGCCGGGACGGCGCCCACCCGGTCCGCGGCCTCGCGGAGGAGCTGGTAGGCGGCGCGGATCGCGGCGGGATTTTGCGCGGCGGCCGAGCGCGAGGCCGCCACCATGTGGTTGATGGGCATGAAGCCATGCTTGCGCCACCAGAGCAGGTCGCGCTCGTTCGCATCCTCGATGACGGGGCGGAATTCGTCGCCCTCGGGCATGTCGTTGCCGAGGATGGCGGCATCGATATCGCGATCGCGGAGCATGTCGAGGAGGCTCTTGTCGCTGTCGTCGTGATGGACGAAGGCAGGGTCGGCGTACTCCTCGACATGGGCGGGATCGTGCGTGACCCATTCGATCTGCGCAGGGTCGGTCCCGAAATCCTCGACCAGGTGCGAGCGCACCCACATGCCCGTGGTCTGCGTATAGGCACGCACGCCCACGCGCCTGCCGGGCAGGTCCTGCGGACGGATGGGCCGGGAACCGTGGGCGATGAGGCAGCCGCGCTGGAAGCGCGAGGCGACGACGATGGGGAGCAGCACGACGGGGCGGCCGTATGCCACGGCCTGCAACGCCGTGACGATCGCCAGTTCGCAGAGGTCGAAAGCCTCGTTCCGCACCATAGGCGCGAAGGCCTTGTGTACCGGCGACACGTCCTGGAAATCCAGCGTGACGCCTGCCTGGGTCACGGTCCCGTCCTTCAGCGCCTTCGTATGCGGATAGTTGCCGAGGACCGTCTTGAGGGTAGTGGCGTTCATGCTGCGCCAACCTTCGACGCGAAGGGGTAGAGCCGGTGTGCCGTGCCGTTGAAGATCGCTTCCTGCGTGGCGACGGGCAGGCCAGCCAGGGCCTCACGGGCGGTGTTCGCCAGCTCCTTCAGGGTGCCGGCCGCGGCAGGGAAGTTGGAGCCCCAGGCGATGCGGTCGGCGCCGAACGCGTTCACGATCGCCTCGAGGAAGTCCGCGGGACGGGACGCGCCCTGCGCCGCCGCCTCGAGCGTGCGGTTGGTCAGCTTCAGGTGCACGCCGGGGAAGGAAGCCATGTCGAACAAGGCCCGTGCCGCGGCGTACGGCTTGCCGTCTTTCAGATCCGGACGTGCGCAATGGTCCAGCAGCACGTTCGCGCGGGGGAACCGCGTCATCAGTTCGCGCAGCTTCGGCAGGCCGTCCATGGTCATCTGCAGGCACACCGGGATCCCGTGCGCTTCCGCATATGCCCATGCGGGGTACGAGTCTGCGTGGCCGAGCCAATCGGCCTGGCCAGGCATGGTGCTGCCCGTGGTGAACAGTCGGAATCCAGCGAGGCCCTGCGACTGCCAGTACTCGATTCGCTCCACGGCATCGGGCGCCATGGCGTCGATGGAGTAGACGCCGACGAAACGGTCGCGATGAGCGCGTACGGATGCGGTGACGTAACGATTGTCGTGGCCATAGACCGTGGATGCCTGGACGACGACGGCCTGCGCTATGCCCGCCTCGTCCATGGCCCGAAGGAGACCGTCTGCATCGACCGGCCGCTCGTGCGACCACTCGGATTGCCGGCCACCGATGGGCGCGATGGGGTAAGTACCCGTGTCCGGGGAAATGACATGTGTGTGCGTATCGAGAAGGATCACGTTGCCTTACCCATTCAGAATAGCTATAGAAAAATGTTGCAATGCAAAATCGGCAAACTTGGCCATGGGCGGAATATGCGCTGGGGCTCGCTACAAGCCAAATTCGATTTATGATCGTGGTATAGAAATAAGTTAACGATCTCATGAGCGTTGTGTTTTCCCTCAGCCTGCGCCATCTCGACGCGCTGCTCGCGGTATCGCGTGCGCGGAACATGAGTGCCGCCGCGTCGGAAGTGAGCCTCTCGCAGCCCGCGCTGGCCCATGCGGTGGCGAACATGGAGCGGACGTTGAACACACGCCTGTTCGACAGGCATCCCACCGGCGTCACGCCGACCGAGCACGGTGCGCGTTTCATCGCACGTGTCGCCCGCGCATTGCGCTACCTGACGCGCGGCATCGGCCAGGTGCGCCGCCCGGCGCGCATGCAGGCCATCGCCAACCTCGAGCGCCGTATCACCATGGCGCAACTGCGTGCCCTGGTCTCGGTGGTCACGGCCAGCAGCTACGCGGCGGCCGCGGCCGAGGTCGGGATCTCGCAGCCCGCCCTGCATCGCGCGATGCGCGAACTCCAGGAGACCACTGAAGTGCCCATGCTCGTGCGCGTGGGACGCTCCGTGCGTCCCACTGACGCCGCCGCGAAGCTCGTGCATTTCGTGCGGTTGATGCTTGCCGAACTGGCGGCGGGCATCGACGAGCTGGCACCTTCCGACGAGGCCTCGGGCTCGATCCGCATAGGCGTCCTTCCCGTGGCGCGTGCGCATTTCCTGCCGCAGGTGCTGGCCCGCTTCTGCGAGGACTATCCCGGCGCTTCGATCGAAGTCATCGAAGGTCCCTACATGGAACTGCTTTCGCGCCTGCGCCATGGCGAGATGGACCTTCTGATCGGGTCGCAGCGGCAGACGGTTCCCGCGCGGGACGTGCGGCAGGAGGGGTTATTCGACGACGAGCTCGTCATCGTCGGCCGGGCAGGGCACCCCTTGCGCGGCACCAGGCAGCCTTCGATCGATGCCTTGCTTCGCTACCCGTGGGTGGTCCCGGCCCGTGGCGTGCCCATGCGCATGAACTGGGAGCGCATGTTCCAGGATCGCGGCCGGGAGCCGCCAGACCTGAAGGTGCAATGCGCTTCCGTGATGATCATGCGCGGGCTGATGCTGGAGGGAGACTGGCTCACCCTGATGTCGCGCGATCAGTTCCGGCTGGAGAGCCGGGCGGGAACGCTCGTGGAGATCGGCGACAAAGGTCCCGGATTCTGGCGCCGCATCGCCATGACCCGGCGCATCGAATGGCAACCCACGCGCCTGCAGTCGGCTTTCGTGGCCCTGCTCCAGGAGATGGCGGCGCAGAAGACCGCGCTGCGCGAGGCGACCGGGACAGGGGCCATCTGAGCAGGGTAGGATCCGCTCATCCACCGACGGGATTCGGAGGCACAGATGGCGTTTCTGCGCGGCGAGCGGTTCCTTCCGGCCAGCCTGGTCACCTGCGCGATCTTCCTGATCGCCCCCGACGTACTGCTCTCCGGCATGGAATCGCCGGCGCGGCTGGTCGTCATGTTCGCCTGGCTGTTCGTGGTGATCCTCGGTTCGGCGATCGCCGTCGTGCGCCATGCCGAGCACCTGGCCCATCACCTCGGCGAGCCGCGCGGCACCCTGATCCTCACGCTCGCGGTGACCTCGATCGAGATCATGAGCATCGCCGCGGTGATGCTGCATGGCGCGAACAACCCGACGCTGGCCCGCGATACGCTGTTCTCGGTCACGATGATCGTGCTGAACGGCATGGTGGGACTTGCCCTGATGCTGGGCGGCCTGAAGCATCACGAGCAGACGTACAACCTGCAAGGCGCCAATGCCTATCTCGGGCTCATCATCCCGCTGGGCGTCGTGGGCATGGTCATGCCGACCTTTGCCCGGGACCCGCTGATGTCGCACCTGCAATTGTCCCACCAGCTGTTCCTCGCCCTCACCGCCGTGGCGTTGTACGCGACCTTCCTCTTCCTGCAGACGCGTGGTCTGCGCGGCTACTTCGTGTCGACCGAACCCGCGCCGCACCAGGAGCGGCCGGAACGCACGGCGGGACGCGGGCCGAAAGTGGCCACGGCTTTTCTCATCGCCTACATGATCCCGGTGGTGTTCCTCGTGGACAAGCTGGCGGTGCCGGTCGACTACGTGGTGGAAACCGTGGGCGCGCCTGCGCTGCTGGGCGGTCTCGCCATGGCGGTGCTGGTGGCCATGCCCGAGGGCATGGGCGCCATCCGCGCCGCGAACCGCAACGAGCTCCAGCGCTCGGTGAACGTGTTGCTGGGCTCGGTACTGTCGACCATCGGTCTCACCATCCCCGCCATCCTGATCATCAGCCGCGTCACCGACCACCCGGTGACGCTCGGACTCGACCATACCGACCTGGTGTTGTTCGTCCTGACCCTGATCCTGTCGGTGGTCACGTTCTCCAGCCCGCGCACCCATCTGCTCCAGGGCGCGGTCCACCTGCTCGTGTTTGCCTGGTTCGTATTCCTGATCTTCATCCCCTGAGCCCAGGCACCACGTCCCGCGACGTCATCAGTGGTTCTGCGATGTACCTTGCAAGGTCATGGCGGGCATTCGCCAACCGTGTGGCATACGAGCGCGCCGTGTAGGAGCGCGCTTTGCGCGCGACAGCTTTTTGCGAACGGCAACAGGCCCTGTCACGAGATCGCGAAAACCTGTCGCGCGCAAGGCGCGCTCCTACAAGTCTTGGTTACCTGCCGAGGTTGCTCAGGAACCGCTTCGTGTACTGCAGCACCGTGGTGCCGGGCACGGAATTGCAGGTGGGCGAGGCGAAGCCGCCGCCGCAGGGATTGTCGCGATCCAGCGACCAGAAATGCAGGCCGGCCAGTTTGTTGGTGGCGGCGTAGTTGGTCACGGTGTCGATATCCGCAATGGTGAAAGTCTCGCTCGACACATCGTTCACCCCGATCATCGGCGTGATCTCGATCCGGGTCAGCGGGATGCCGTACGTGTGCTGCAGGTTCCTGACGGCCTGAATCGCCGATTGGCCCATGTCGCACTTGCCGTTGGCCACGACACAAATCCCCGGCCCGGCAGCGCCATAGTCCATGGTCATGAGATTGATCGTGTAGTTCTTGAGCCCCGACGCCTTCACGGCGCGGACCACCGCGTCGCCGGTGGCATTGACGCCACCGAAGCTGCCGTCGGAAGCGGCCAGCGTCGCGAGGGTGAACGAGAAGCGCAGGTTCGGATACAGGCTTTCGGCGTAGACGGCATTGCTGACCAGGGCACTGAGTTGCGCTGGCGATTGTCCGCCCTCGATGTCGAAGTCGACACCAACCATGTGCGGGCCCATGTACCTGGACAGGAAGTTCGCCATGCCGGTGGCGCTACCGCAGGTGAACACGCCGGCCTGGCCGCCGGTGGACACGACATAGTTCACGCCGGCGTTATTGAGGCGCGCGATATTGGCGCTGGCGAAGGCGGCTGCCGGCACGCCGCCCCAATTCTCGCTGCCGCATTCGCCAGTGGCGAAGGCGAGGGTGATCGCGCCCAGGTTCGGCACCTGCGTGGAGACGAGACTGCCACTGCCCACCACGGGCAGGCGGGTGCCGGTCACCATCGTGGACATGATGTTGGTGTTCCAGTCGAGGTTGATGGTGATGTCCTTGTACGGACTGAAGAGCAGGTCGCCCGCGGCGGGAGGCGGATTGTCGGGCGGGTTATCGGGCGGGTCGTCCGGAGGCGTGCCACCGCCCGTACATGATCCCTGCGACGTCCAGGGTTGACCGGACCCGCTGACGCCGTTGTTAGTGGCCGGCTCGTTGCCCTGGGTCCACCAGTTGGCGACGTAGTTCACGCCGTTTTCGCTGGCCGTGTTGCCGCCGGTGTAGACCGTGCTGGCTTCCCAGGCCGGTGCGCAGTCAGCGGCGCGTGCCTCGTGCCACGGGAAGAGCACGGAAAGGCCAAGGGCGATGGCCGAGAGTTTCAGGATCATGAGTGCCTCCAGATCGTTAGTTGGACTGGTAAAGCGACTCCGGTGTATGTCTTCGATGACAACGTTGTCTATCGGACTTTTGGCGAAATGTGACGGAACGCGCATCGCTATCGATGTGCATTTTCGGTATGGATGACAACGAAGGACAGCAGGAGCCGCCTTAGCGGCGATAACGCTCTTCCGCCTCGACGAACTTGTCGTAATAACGGACGACCATCTCGGCCACCTCGGTGTTGATGGCATTGGCGTCCATCTGCGGATTGTCGACCACCATTTCCGTGGCGGCGTACATCACTTCCGTGGAAAGCCGCATGGCGATGCGCAACGCGCCTTCGTCCGCGCTGGGATAGCGATCGCGCAGTCCCTTGAACGTGGTTTCCGTGACATCTTCGTGCGAGTCGAGACGGATGTGCCGCAGCGTGGGCACGGCGCGCAACGCGCGCATGATCCACACGGCACCGGGGAATGCCAGGGTGGCGGCATTGATCGCCGCCTGCATGTCGCGCAGGCCGCGAATGGAGGCCTCGCGCGAGCCGTCGTAATCGAGCTGCCGTTCCTGTGCGAGCCATGCGCGATAGGCCTCGTTCTGGCGCTTCATCAGGCGTTCGCCGAGTTCTTTGAGGATGGCGTATTTGTTCGGGAAATAGCGATAGAGGGCGGGAGGCGAAATGCCCGCTTCCTCGCAAATGAGGTTCGTCGACAGGCGTTCCACGCCCACGTCGCCGAGCAAACGCGCGGTCACCTCGAGGATCAACTCGAAAGTTTCCACCGAACGTTGCTGCATCGGCTGCTGTTTCGTGCCCAGCGGGATGGAAGGGCGCGCGGCGGAGCTGTTCCCGCGCGTAACGCTTTTCATGTTGCTTCCTTTGAGGAGGCCCGCCTGAACTGCGGGAGGAGACGGTTCGAGATGATACGAATCGGGATTCGTGCGTCTTGGCCGTTACACGCCATGCGGCCGTCAAGTGACTGTCACAGATGAACAGTAGCTTTCATTACTGTTTTCCGCCACCCCCTCCCAGACAACTCATCCCCCTTCCTTCGGGCTCGACCAGAGCTGGCCGTTGCGGGCGACCGCGCGTCCGGAAAAGCAGGAGTTTTCCCACGATGCATCACGCTGTACGTCTTGGCTTCGGCCTCACTGCCCTGGCCGCCGCGACCGCTGTCTTTGCCCAGAGCGCCACCCAGAACCAGACCACCAACCTGCAGGGTGTCGCCGTCTCGGCCGCCATCGACGATCCCAACCTGGCGCCTCCCGGCACCGCCGCCGCGCTTGCGCCTTCGCAAGGCAACCTGTTCGAGGTCGAACCGCAGTCGGTGCTCAGCCGCAGCTACATCCAGACCATCGCCACGCCGAAGGCGGACTATCTCGCCTTGCTCGAACTCACGCCTTCCGCAGTGAACGCTTCGCCGAACGGCGCCGGCCTCTCGAGCAAGAGCGGCACCGTGCGCGGCTTCCAGGACGGCGAATACGACGTGACCTTCGACGGCATTCCGTTCGGCGATCCCGGCGCGTTCGGCCACGCCACCACGGCTTTCTTCCCCGGTCCGTCGCTGGGCAAGGTAGTCGTCGATCGCGGTCCGGGCACGGCCAGCAACCTCGGCAACGCCACCTTCGGTGGCACCGTGGCGCTCTATTCCGCGCCGACCACCGACAAGCCCTCCGGCCAGTTGTCGACGATGTACGGCAGCGGTGCCACTTGGCAGGTCGCAGGCGAGGGCAACACGGGCACGATGAACAAGATCGGCACGCAGGCCTCGGTGAACTACAGTCACCTCGAGTCCGACGGCCTGATCGACAACGCCGGTTTCCGTCAGGACAACGTGCTGTTCAAGGTAAAGCAGCCACTGGGGGACCGCACCACGCTCACCCTCGTTGCCGACTACAACAAGGTGAAGTGGAACACGTTCACCGCGCAGCCGAAGAAACAGACCGACCGTTTCGGGCTGGAGTTCGGGGGCCTTAACCGCGATCCGCAGTCGCAGGGCTTCTTCGACTACAACATCGACGATCGCCACGCCGACTTCGAGTACCTCCAGTTGCATGGCGATTACGACAGCTGGCGTTTCGACAACAAGTTCTACACCTATGGCCTGCGCGACAGCGGTCCCGGGGGCGTGGACTTGCTCGGCAATACGCCGAACAAGGCACTGCTACCTGACGGCGGCGTGCCTGGCGCGATCAACCACAGCCGTTATCGCGCCGCCGGGGACATGCTCACCGCGGAGAAGGACGTCGGCAGCGGCTGGCTGGACAGCACCTTGCGCGCCGGCATCTGGGCCGAACGGACCTACCAGGTGCAGGACCAGGTGACCGTAGACCTTTCCACGATGACGCCGCGCGTGCTGGCCGGCACGCCCAACGCGAACATCATCGACACCAACCAGCACACCAACACGACGCAGAGTTACTTCGAGGTGGAATGGCGTCCGCTCGAAAACCTCAGCATCGTGCCTGGCGTGAAACAGATCGTGTTCGACCGCACGCTGGATGGCGTCTCCAATTTCCTCCCCGTGGGCGGAGCCGGGCATTTCGCCACCACGCTCGCCGCACTGGCCGCCAACTACCGCATCAATCCGGGCCTGGCCGTGTACGGGCAGTATGCCGAAGGCTTCCAGGCGCCCAAGGTGAACATCCTGCAGGGCAACGGCGGTCACGTGGATCCGCAGCAGACCAAGAACTACCAGGCGGGCGTCGTGTGGAAGACGCCCACGACGGTGGCCGACCTCGACGTGTACTACATCGACTTCGCCAACCTGGTGACCAGCATCGAGGAGCCGATCGGACCGGGTGGATCGCTGGTGAGCGTATTCACCAACCAGGGTGGCGTGATCTACAAGGGCGTGGAGGGCGAGTTCACCCATATCCTCGGCGACTCGGGCTTCAGTTTCACCGCCAACGGCAGCATCAATACCGCGTACTCGAAGACCACCCGCCGGCAAATCTCGAATGCGCCGGAGTCGACCGCCGACGTGGGCTTCATTTACGACCAGGGGCCGCTCTACGGGTCCTTCCTGGTCAAGTACGTGGGCACGCGTTTCACCGGCGTGGGCGAGACGGGGGCGGAGAACTACAACCCGAACACGAAGCTGCCGACCTACAACTACACCAACTTCAACATCGGCTACCGCTTCACGCCCGACCTCCGGGTGCAGTTGTCGACGAACAACCTGTTCGACCACCGTACCCCGATCCAGGGCAACGGTGCGGCCAGCAACCCCACGTACTATTACCTCGCGGCGCGCAACTACACTGCGCAGCTGACCTATACGTTCTGAGGTCTCCCTTGATGCGAATCTCCGGCTCCACCGTGCGGCGCGCCTTCTCCGCCGCCATCGCCTCCTTCGTCCTGGCGGCGCCCGCCGCGATGGCGGCCGATCACGTCGGCGATGTCGATCCCTTCATCGGCACGGACTGGTTCGGCGACATCTTTCCCGGTGCCACCGTTCCCTTCGGCATGGTCAAGCTCGGTCCCGACCTGCACGGCTATGGCCAGCGCAAGGGCTTCCAGAGCGTCGGCGAGATCCGTGGCTTCTCGCACCTGCACCTGAGCGGCGGTGGCGGCAAGTACGACAACATCCGTGTGGCTGCCAGCACCGGACCGCTCGAGCCTGCGGACTTTCATTCGCCGCGGGCCGCCGAAACGGCGAGCCCCGGCTACTACGCCGTGGAACTCCCGCGCTATGGAGTGAAGACGGAGCTGACGGCTACCCGGCGCGCCGGCATGCATCGCTATACCTTCGTCAGGGACGGCGAGGCGCACGTGACGCTCGACCTGGACCTGCTCTTCAAGGGCAAGGGCGAAGAGACCCAGCAGTTCCTGGGAGGCGACGTGCGCATCGTGTCGCCGACGGAAATCACCGGCATGGGCCGTTACATCGGCGGCTGGAACGAGGGCGGCGAGTACGACGTATACGTCGACCTCGTCGTGGATACACCGTCGTCCGGCGGGCGCACCTGGCTCGGCAAGGAACTCGGTACGGCGCCGGCGGCGCATGCGCCGGAAGACATGCCGCTCGGAGCGTCGCTTGATTACCAGGTGAAGGCCGGCCAGGTCGTCCAGGCGAAGGTGGGCATTTCCTTCGTCAGCCTGGCCCAGGCACACGCGAACGCGCTGAACGAGATCAAGGGCTGGAACTTCGACGGCGTGCACCAGGCCGCGGTCGCCGCATGGAACAAGGCGCTGGGCAGGATCGAAGTGAGCGGCGCGGACGACGAGCGCCGGCGCATCTTCTACACGGCGCTCTACCACACGATGATGATGCCCTCCAACCACACGGGCGAGAACCCGAAGTGGACCTCATCGGAACCGTATTACGACGACTTCCAGGCCATCTGGGACACCTTCCGCAGCCAGGGTCCGCTGCTGACGTTGATCGCGCCGGACGTGCAGCGCGACATCGTCCGCTCGCTGGTCGATACCTTCCGCCATGCCGGCTACATGCCAGACGCGCGCGTGGGCAACGACAACGGTCGCACGCAGGGCGGAAGCAATGCCAACGTACTGGTCGCGGACGCGTACGTGAAAGGTCTCGGCGGCATCGACTACGCCACCGCGTTCAAGGCGATGCAGAAGGATGCGAACGTGGCGCCGAAGAATCCGCGCAAGGAAGGGCGGGGCGGCCTGGATACGTATAACCGTCTCGGCTATATCGCGCAGCCGACCGAACGCGCGGGCTCGCGTACCGTGGAATATGCGTACGACGATTTCGCGATCGCCGAAGTGGCCTGCGGTCTCGGCCATGACGACGAGGCCCGGCGTTACCTGAAGCAGGCGGGCAACTGGGCGAACCTGTGGGATGCCACGGATACGCATGAAGGCGTCACGGGGTTCCTCCGCCCGCGCAACGCGGACGGCAGCTGGACGCCGCAGTACCTGGTCCGTCGCGGTACCTGGCCGGACTTCTACTACGAAGCCGACCTCTGGACGTATTCGCTCTATGCGCCACAGGACGTGCGCCAGCTCATCGTGAAGTCGGGCGGCAACGAAGCTTTCGTGAAGCGCCTCGACACGACCTTCGACAATCTGCACTTCGACATCACCAACGAACCCGGCTTCCTCATCCCCGACCTGTATATCTGGGCCGGACGCCCGGATCGCACGGCGGACCGCGTGACGGCGTTCCTACGCCGTGCCTTCGGTCCGGATCGTGGCGGTATACCGGGCAACGACGATTCGGGTGCGATGTCGAGCTGGTACGCGTTCCAGTCGATGGGCTTCTATCCGAACGCGGGGCAGGACGTGTACCTGATCGGCACGCCGTCCTTCAGCGAATCGACGATCGATCTTGGCGGCGGCAAGACCTTCCGCATCCGCGCGGAGCATTTCACGGCCGACGGAACGAACCGCTACGTGCAGTCGGCGACGCTCAACGGCAAACCGCTCGACGCCGCGTGGTTCCGACACGGCCAGATTGCCCATGGCGGCACGCTCGACCTGGTGATGGGGCCGTCGCCCTCGCGCTGGGGCACGACCAGTCCGCCGCCGTCGCTATCCGACCAAGGCTTCGCGTTGTGCAAGCGCGCATCCCACTGATCTCTTCGAGAGGAATACTCATGTCGTTTCTTCGTTCCTGCGCGTTGTGCATGGCGGCGGCATCATCCGTAGCCGTTTCCGCGCCGCTGCTCGCCGCGGACAGCCTGCGCATCAACCAGATTCAGGTCATCGGTACGCACAATAGTTACCACGCCGGCTTTGCCCCTAGTGCGCGCCGCGTGATGATGAAAGAGGCGGCCGAGCAGTTCGCCGCGATCGACTACAGCCATCCGTCGCTCACGAAACAGCTCGACGACGGCGTGCGCCAGGTGGAACTGGACGTCTTCTCCGACGCGAAGGGCGGCCTGTACCTCGATCCCGTGATCGATCGGATGATCGCGTTGAACGGCTTGCCGGCAGACCCTCCGACGGCCGCTCCGGGTACCTGGGAGAAGCCGGGCTTCAAGGTCATGCACATCCAGGGTGTGGACCAGCGCAGCACCTGCCAGCCGTTCACGGCCTGCCTGGAGGAACTTCGCGCGTGGTCGAAGGCGCATCCACGGCACGCGCCCCTGTTCGTGCTCGTGGAGACGAAGCAGCAGCCACTGCAGGCCAAGATCCCCACGGTGATGCCGGAACAGTTCACTCCGGCCGTGTTCGACGCGCTCGATGCGGAGATCGCCTCGGTGTTCCCGCGCAACGAGATGGTGACGCCGGACGACGTGCGCGGCCAGCACGCCACGCTCGACGAGGCGGTGCGCTCCGGCGGCTGGCCGACACTGGACCAGGCCCGGGGCAAGATCGTGTTCCTGCTCGACCAGCGGAAGATGGAACCGGTCTATACCGACGGCCATCCCGCGCTGCGCGGGCGGCTGATCTTCACCAATGCCACGCCCGGGGCCGAGGATGCCGCCTTCACCGAGTGCAACGAGTGCTCGGCCAAGGAGATCGACGCACTGGTGCAACGCGGCTACATCGTGCGCGCCCGTACCGACGATCCGGCACAAGGGCAGGGCCTGAAGAACGACGGCACCCGGCGCGACGTCGTGCTCGGCAGCGGGGCGCAGCTGGTGAGTACGGATTATCCGGCGGGCGAGCCGTCTTCCGCCGGTTACGCGGTGGGCTTCCCCGGCGGCGTCGCCGTACGTTGCAATCCGGTACTGACGAAGAAAAGCCAGTGCAGCGACCACTCCCTGGAACTCTGATGTAGGAGCGGACCTGTCCGCGACAGCCTTTCGCCCCAGCGCGACGGACTACAAATGTAGGAGCGGACTTGTCCGCGACAGCCTTTCGCCCCGAAGTAACAGGGCCTGTAGCTCCTCGCGAAAAGATGTCGCGGACAGGTCCGCTCCTACAACAGGCGTGTCAGAGTTCCTTGATCTGGATATTCCGGAACGAAATGCGGATCGGCTCGATGCCCTTGTCCTCGCCACCCTGGAGGGCGATGTGGCCCTTATGGAAGCGGGCGTAGTCCGGCATCTTCGCGAACTTCGTCTTCGCGACGAGGGCGTTCCACTCCGGCGTCCACAAGGTCGTATCGACGGTCTTGCGGCCGTTCTGGAAGAACTGCACGTGGCCGTGGTCCACGATGATCTCGATCGCGTTCCAGTTGCCGTGTTCCTTCACGTTCTCGACGGGTGCGGAAATCAGGTCGAAGAGGTCGCCCGAGCGCTCGTAGAGCGTGTAACTGTCGGGCTTGGTGCAGACCAGGTCGGCGATCTGCATTTCCGGGCCGGTCTCCCAGGTCTCGCGGTACTTCGGCGTTTCCTGCACGTTGAAGATGCTGCCGGCGTCCGCGCAGGGGGTCATCTTCCATTCGAGCTTGAGGTCGAAGTTCTCGTATTCCTTGTCGGTGACCAGGTCCGCGAAGTCCTCGCGCGGCGCCTTGAGGTCGCGATGGAGTTCGATGGCTCCGTCGACCACGCTCCAGTCCTTGCCGGTGCCCTTCTGCCCGAACGAGTGCCAGCCGGCCAGGGTCTTGCCGTCGAACAAGGATGTGAAGCCTTCCGGGGCACTGGCTGCGCCCGCATACGCGGGCAGGGCGGCGATACAGCAGGTGGCAATGACCTTCAGGGACGTGCGGATCATGAGGGAGCTCCGTGAATGGAATGCCGAGCGTAGCGCAGTCCGGCCGTCTGGACTTCCATCCGCGTTGCAATTCACGATTTCTTGCGATGCTTCTTCAATTCCTGACGGATCTGTTCCAGCAAAGGGGCCAACTGGTCCGGCTCGCGGAACGAGCGAAGGGTGGCGCGCAAGATGCGGAGGTCCTGCTTAGCGCCGAGTGCATCGGAAAGCTTCGACATCTCATGAGCCGTGGCCTTGTGCTTCGGCATATGGCGGTTGGCCGTCTTCCCCGTGGCCTTGCGCACCCTGCGCCACAGTTCCAGCTGCATGCGCAGACGGCGCGTCTTGCGTCGCCAGTCGTGCAGGTCGGCCGGCGTCCCGGTCCGGTCCGCCCGCTTGTGCGCCTTCGCAACGCGTTTCTCCGAGCGTTCCAGCGCCTGTTCCATCGCGCGCACGCGAATGCTTCGCCAGGGCAGCCCTTCGATGGCCGCCGCCAATTCACGCAGCTGCCTGCGCCGCTTGAGGAAATTGGGATCTTTGTGCAGTTCCGCCGCAAGGCGTCCCGCGCTGTGGTGCTCGAGTTTCTCGAGCGCGTGTCGCCACGCCGGGGAAGGCCGGGGACCTGCGAGCGCACGCGCCGTATTCAGGGCGACGTACGCGTCGCGGAGCGGCGAGAGGCCCGTCGCAAGCTCGTCCAGCGTGGCCTTGATGGGCGGCAGCGCTTCGGCGAACGGTTCCTTGGCCAGGACCAGCAGGCTCTTCAGCCGGCGAATGGCCTTTCGTGCTTCATGGATGCCCCGGTGCCGCTGTTTCGAATCCGATAAGGATCGAATGGCCTTGCGGCATTCCCTTAACGCGGACGACGCGAGGGCAGCCGCGATGCTCGGCTTTTTCTCAGGACTCATTCGTCCTTGATAGCAGAAATCAGCCTGGGCTGTCTTCGCCGGTTTCGACGTCTACCTTGCGGCGGCGTCGCGGCTTCGGTTCGCTGGCGGCGATCAGGCCCTGGAGGTACGCAATGCCTTCTTCGGCGGGAAACCAGGACACGACGTCGGCGACGGTCAGGCCATGCCGGATGCGCAAGGCCTCGAATTCGGCCTTGGCCCCGGCGAGCGGATCGACCTTGGGCGGCCGCCCACGGCGTTTCGGGGCGGCCGGCACGGGAGCAGGAGCGGGAACGGGAGCCTTGGCGACAGGCTTGCCTTCGGCAGCGGCCTGTCGGTCGAGGGCGGCGAGTTCTTCCTGGAACTGCCTGAAGTCGTATTTGCCGGACGAATTCATCGCGATACTTGAAACCGGTGGAACGCCCATTGTGGCACGCCGCCCCGTCGAGGACTTGAGATAAGCGGCCCACGACTTGAGCAGGTTCTAACCAATGCAACGCAAGTCCTTGCCGCACAAGGCGGCAAGGAACTTATCCACACGGTTGTCCAGGCGCTTTCCACAGCGCCTGTGGATATCAGGACACGCTGGCTTCGGAGCCTGTGGAGATGTCGTCGGCGTTGTTGCGGCGGAAGATCTCCCGGGCCGCGTCGCGCTGGTTGCCGCTGTCGGTGTGCACCGAAATCAGGATGCTGCCTTCGCGAACCTTGGCGTCGTAGCGCTTGGCTTCGAACTCCGGGATGCCCATGCCGACCAGTGCGCCGATGATGCCGCCGGTGGCCGTACCGACTGCCGCGCCGCCCAGGGCGGCCATGATCGGGCCGGCGGCGATGAAAGGACCGACGCCCGGAATGGCGAGGGCGCCGATACCGGCGAGCCAGCCGAGGCCGGCACCCAGGCCGAGGCCGACCACGCCACCGGTGGTGGCGCCTTCCGGCGCCTTGGTGTGGTGCTCATGGGCGAAGTCGCGGGTGCCGCGGCGGTCGGGAAGAAGTGCAGAGATATCGTCGCTGGTGAAGCCGGCTTGCTTGAGTTCGAGAACGATATGCTCGGCCTGTTCCACGGTGCGGGTGGTGCAATACACGGATGCTTTCATGGGATTCCCCTGTCGGTCAGCGTTCGATGTCGAGTTGGTTCTGAATGGAGGTCACGCCGGCGACGCCCTTGGCGATCGCCTCGACGCGCGCTTTTTCCGCTTCGTCCTTCACGGGACCACGCAGGGTCACCGTGCCCTTGGCTGCCACGAGCTTCACGTTGCGGGCGGAGGTGGAGAGCGAAGCATCGGCGACGATGGCCTTGCGCACGGCGGCGGCCACGCGGACGTCCTCGGCGTTGTTCGGCTGGTCCATGGGCGTCAGGCTTTCCGCATGACGGTCGCGTTTGTTGATGCCGGTATCGTCGACTTTGGAAGCGTCCTGAGCGAGGGCAGGAGCGGTCGCGGCGAGCGCGAGGAGGAGCAGGGTAGGCAGGCGTGCGTTCACGGTGGGACTCGGTGTCTGCGGTGTGCGCAGTACGCCGGGACAGGCGTGAACCGGTGGTGCAGGTGGCGCGACGGATACGTTCCGCGTTAGGGAATCAGCCAGCTTCGACCGCGCGGAAGGTCACGACCAGCACATCGCGATGCGAAGCCTTCGCCGGATCCAGGGGGGTGACCGGCGTGACGCCGTGGAACACGCGCGGATCGTGGATCAGTGCCGCGTCCATCGGCTGGGCGAGGGTGAACTCGCCGAGCGCGCGTCCATCCGGCGCGTGGATGGTGGTGGTGCCGCTGGCGATGTTCTCGCGATCCACCAGCAGCACGAGTACGTAGTCCACGCCGTCGCGGTGGCTGCCTTCCGGGGTGGGCTCGCCCGCGGCGCCTGCCGTGGCTTCGATCCGGAACTGATGGACCTCCACGTGCCAGTGTGCGACCTCCGGCGACAGGCCGCCGAAGAAGTCGCGGCAGAAATCGAGGATCGCGCCCATCGTGGCGCCTGTGGCGATCTCCGGGAGGACCGGCTCGAACCAGCGCTCGATATCGCCCTGCAAAGTGTTGTAGGCCAGAGTCTGGAAGTGCGCCTGATGCGGTCGCGGTTCGACGTGGCCAAAACGCGAAGCTGCGAAGGTGGCGTGCCGGCGGCGGCGAAAGCGGCCCGTCGCGGCAAGGTAGGTGTCCGGTTCCAGGGCATTCCAGCTCGCGGTGAAGGCTTCCCAGTCGGCCAGGGGAGCGAGGTGTTCCACCAGCGAACGCATGTCGGGGCCATGCACGAAGGCGAAACCCTCCTCGCGCACCTGGTCGTGGAGGGAGGTTTCGGTCGCAGCCTGGGGGAGGTTCATCCGCGAAGTATACGGCTACCCGGTTGCCGGGGCCCTCCTAGCCGCCGTTCCGGGAGGCATCGGCCTCCCGTGCAGGTTCGTCCTCGCAACCGAGTTCCTTGCGCGCCTGGAGTGCGCGCTTCACGTAAGTGGCGCGGATCTTGTCCAGTGTCTTGTCGTCAAGCTCTTCCAGGTCCAGCAGTGCCGCGTTCGGCCCTTCGAGGGCATAGATGAGCTCGTCCAGCTTGATCTGGATGGCTTCGGTATCCCGGTTCTGCGTATTCTGGATCAGGAACACCATCAGGAAGGTGACGATGGTGGTGCCGGTATTGATGACCAGCTGCCAGGTATCGCCAAAACCGAACAACGGCCCACTGGCCGCCCATACGACGACGATCAGCACGGCAACGGCGAACGTGGCCGGCTTGCCGGACGCCTTGGCCACCGCCATCGCCATACGGGTGAACAAGCTCTGGTCCTTCCCGTTCTGTGCCATGTCTCTTCTCCTGCTCTAGGGATTCACTTCGCCGATGCGCCGCACCGACGACAACGTGCACAGCGTGTTTCGCTTTTCGTGAAGCACGAGCGAAGGCGTTCAGCATTCCTTAGGAGTCAGGCGATGAACGAATGGTTCGAACTGTCGGAGCCCTGGTGGCATTTTGCCGTCCGCGGGGTACTCACCTACGTGGGTCTCCTCGTCCTGATGCGGCTCTCGGGAAAGCGGAGTTTCGGCGAAATGTCCGCGTTCGACGTGCTCGTGCTCGTCCTGGCAGGCGGCACCCTCCGGACGGCCATCATCGGCGACGACCATACCTACCTGGGCGCCTTCATCGGCGTGGCGGCCATCCTGGTGACCAATAAGGTCCTGGCCTGGATCTGCGCCCGGTATCCCCGGTTCAACCGCCTCGTCGAGGGCCTTCCGGCCATCCTGGTCCGCAACGGCAAACGCGACGCGGAAGAACTGCGCCGCCAGGCACTACCCGAAGCGGCTTTCAATCGTGCGCTGCACGCGGCCGGGATGGAACACGAAGGTTCGGTAGTCATTGCCCGGCTGGAGCCGAACGGAAAAATCACCTTCATCCGCCAGGAGGGCGCACAGGGATCCCAAGCCGGCTGACCCCCGGAGCCAGCCAGACCCCTGTCCCTAAGCAAGGCCTGCCAGGTGCTCCGGCATGTTCATGGCGTACGCAGCGGCTGCGGTTTGTCGAGAGCGGCCAGCAGCGCGCCGTCGCGCTGGTAGACATCGGGCTTGTACGCAAGCTTGCCGTCGTCGCCGATGTCGACGGTCCAGTAAGCGAGCAATACCGGGATCGCCGTGGGCAGCGTCACGTTCTGTGTCGTCTTCATGGCGATCCGCTCGTCGATGGTCTGCCGGCTCCATTTCTCGGGGTCGTTGAACAGCAGTTCCACCAGCTCCAGCGGGTGCTCGACGCGGATGCAGCCGGAGCTCGTGTCGCGGCGCGCCTTTTCGAACAAATCCTGGTGTGGCGTGTCGTGCAGGTACACGGCGAAGGAGTTCGGAAAGCGGATGACGACCTGGCCCAGCGAATTGCCAGGCCCGGCGTCCTGTCGCAGCGTGACCCCGCGCGGGTGGGCCCAATTCACGCTCGAGGCGCGAATGACGTTGCCGCTGCGATCCAGCACCCGGATGCGGTTGTTGGCGAGATACGAGGGGTTCTGCCGGATCTTCGGCAGGATGTCGTTCTTGAGGATCGTCGGCGGGATGGTCCAGGTGGGATTGAAGGTGACGTAGGTGATCTGCGAGCGGAAGATCGGCGTGCTGCGGTAGGGCTTGCCGACCTGCACGCGCGACTTCCAGATGGGTTGCCCGTCGCGGTAGTAGCTGATCTTGTAACCGGCCACGTCCACGACGACGAAGGTGCCTTGCAACGCATGCAGCAACCAGCGGGCGCGTTCCAGATTGGCGCGAACCTGGCCAATGCGCACGTCGACAGGCACGTTCAGCGCGGCCAGCGTGTCGCTGCCCACATTGCCGTCGGCGTCGAGGTACTGGTCGGCCTGGAACCGCCGGACGGCGTCCCGGAGCGGGTTGTCGTAGCGCTCGCCCTGGGCCAGTGTGGGATCGAGATAACCGTCGGCGACGAGCCGCGCGCGCAAGGCGCTGACTCGTGCGTCCTTCATGCCGGGCGTCAGCGTCGGACCCTCGGGGACGGCAGGCCAGCCTCCCGCCGCGGCCGTCGCGCGAAGCTGGGCGAGCGCGTCCCGCAGTTTCGCGTAAAGCGGATTCTGCGGACGCGCCATCGCGAAGGCCTGGTCGACGGTGCGTTCCTCGATGGAGGTCTGCAGCATGCTCATGCCTTGCTGAGGATCGATGGCAGCCGGATCGAAGTTCCAGACCGGATCGAGACGGAGGGGGTCGACCTTGCCGCGCGCCAGCTGGACAAGCGCGGCGATGTACGCGCTCGTGGCCGAAACGTCGAATTCCGCGCGTGCCGCCGGCGACAGATCCGGATCCTTCAGCGCCTCCGCCGTGAGGCGAAGATCGGAGAGGTGGTAGTCCTCCGGCAGCAGCCCGTCGTTGGCCATAGAGGCCAGTCCGGCCAGCAACTGCCGGACATTGGTTTCGTCCGACCAGGCCGCGGTGTACTGGCGTTGGGCGTAGAAGTCGCCGAGCGCCTTGCCGATCGCCGCCTCGCGGCGTGGCAACGGGCCGCCGCCCAGCGGGGTCATCTGCTGGAGCCGGGCGAAGATCGCCTGGGCGACCGGATCGTCGCTGGCAGGCGGAGCCGGCGCGCTGGCTGCCGTGGCCGGGGCGACGATCGGCGGAGGCGCCGCTGCGGATGCCGGCGGCGGCAGGTCCTGGGCGGGCGCCATGGCGGGCAGAGCCGCCACGGCAAGGCGCGCCGCGAGTTTCCGGACTGTCTTTCCCATAGCTCCGGCCTATCGGTTCCTCGTTTTCACATATCTGAAGGGCACGGATGTGACGATGTTGTGGTCAGTAAATGACCAGCGGGTTAGGATGCCCGCTGATGCATACATGGCTGGTCGCATGATCCGATCGCTCCGGACGCACCCTGCGTCGGCGCTTGCCCTTGGCGCCTTGTTCTTCCTCTCCCTCCCGGCACATGCCTCCGACTCGCTCGGCGACGCACTGGCGCGGCTGGCGCCTTCGGCGGACCCGAAGGTGATCGGCCTGGCCGTGAAAGCTGCCGAATGCGCGCAGACCCAGAGCGGGCAACCGTCCGATCGGCTCGCGGTGATCGACTATTCGAAACCGTCGTCGGAACCGCGCCTGTGGGTGTTCGATACCGTGAACCGGAAGCTGCTGTTCCAGGAGCTCGTGGCGCATGGGAAGAACAGCGGCGATGCCAACTCCACCCAATTTTCCAACGCACCGAACAGCCTCGCATCCAGCCTCGGGCTCTTCCGCACGTCCGATACCTATACCGGAAAGAACGGCTATTCCCTGCGCATGAACGGCCTGGAGCCGGGGGTGAACGACCAGGCGATGGCGCGGGCCATCGTGATCCACGGCGCGGCTTACGTGAACGCAGCAATGGCCAAGGTCGCGGGCCGGATCGGTCGCAGCTGGGGCTGCCCGGCGGTACGCACCGCGATCGCACACCAGCTCATCGACGCCCTCAAGGGCGGGCAGATGGTGTTCTCCTACTACCCGGACAAGCGCTGGCTTTCCTCTTCCCACTACCTCAAGTGCGCCAATGGCCAGTTGGCGAAGGCCGAGGCGAGCGTGGCCAGTCGCGCGGGCAGCTGATCGCAGAAACGCTTCCTCGCGCTAGAATTCCCGGAACCTCACCGTGGAATCCAGCATGAAACACGTTCTTGCGATCGCCGCCTGCACCGTCCTCGCCGGCTGCGCCACCAGTGGCATGACCGATACCCTGCCCAAGCTCAGCAGCAAGACGGGCAAGAGCGTGACGGCCTATGTGCAGTGCGTGGAGCCGAAGTGGCAGGCCCTGGCCAAGGGTGCCAAGGGCGAGGCCAAGGACGACAAGGGCCGCGTGACCGCGAACGACGGCGGCAAGCACGAACGCCTCGACGTGACCGCCAGCGGGTCGGGTGCCCAGGTGGTGATGTACGAGATCCAGAAGCCCGGCAAGGACAACCCGGACTACGACGGTCGATTCCGCGACGAGGCGATTTCCTGCCTCTGATCCGGGAATACCGGGCCCGCTCCCGGCCCCTTGGCGTCAGTCGCCAGGACGCGCGGCCCGGGCCCGCGCGATCGCCTCAAGCAGTTCGGCGCGGTCGAAAGGCTTTTCCAGGAACACCGCCGACCGAGGAAAGGGTTCAAGATCTTCCGGAAGGCGGCTGGAGACGACCACCATCGCCGTGGCGGGCCGTTCGCGCAGCGCCGCCTGAAGCAAGGCAGTGCCGCGACGTTCGCCCGGCGTGTCCGCGTGGATGACCAGAAGGGACAATTCCGGCAATTCGTGAAAGGCGCGCTTGGCGTCGCGGTAGGTGACGGCGGCGTGCGCGGCATAACCGGCATCGCCAAGGACCATCGCGATGGTCTCGGCCACCATATGGGCGCGGTCGAAGACGAGGGCGGTCGGTTGCGGGAGGCGTTCGGCGGTCATGGGCGCAGTTTATCCTGAGGGATGAGATGTGGGTGGAGCCCACGCCGAAGGGCGCCGTTTCACCCGTCGTCGACATGGCGGAACGAATGCTTTCCCTGTCTTATAGGAGTCTCCTCATGCGTCATCTCGCCATTGCCGCTCTGGTCCTGCTCGCCGGCTGCGCCACCCAGAACGAACGCCACGTGGGTATCCACGACGTGCCTTCCAGTACCGTGTTTGCCTTGCAGGACCCGGGCAAAGGCGATGCCACGCTGAACATCGTGCGCGAACAGGGCCTCTGGGGCGCCGGCTGCTCCAGCGCCATCTATGTGGACGATCAGGTCGTCGCCGACATGGAGATCGGCCAGCAACTGGTCCTCCATGTGCCCTCCGGCAGCCGCAAGCTCGGGATCATGCCGCACGGCGCCTGCAGCGCCGACCGCGTGGATGTCGATGCAAGCGTGGGGCAGGGCGAGACGAAGAACTTCACGATTCCCGCCGATGGCTCCGGCCTTGACGCGGCCGGGGCGCCGAAAACCTGAGCCACTTGTCATTCCCACGGCGACGGCGCAAGAATCGGGCGTCGCCGTGGAGCCATGCAGGGGGCTGTATGCATCGACGTACCGTTGGTCTGTATTCGGTGGAAGCGCGTACCCTGAAGACTCCCGCCGGCGTCTGGAAAGCCGCCTACATCGTCGAACTCGTGGGCCATGCGGGACCGGGGGGCTTCGAGATGATCACCCTGCTCGACGAATTCCCGGACGAACGCGCCGCGGTGGACGCCGCCATGGAGAAAGGCGCGCGCCATGCCGACTGGCTGGCCGACGCGCGGCCTTGCCTGCCCCAGTTGACGTGACCGCACCGGCGACTCCGCCATTACGCAGCCGCGACGGCGCCACCCCTAGCTTCGAGTAGACGAAGGCCAAGGGGGCCTTCCCACGCGGAGCGGCTTTCCTTGCAGCGCACGATCCTCTACGTACCGTTCAATGCATCGTCCCGCGGGCAATGGAGCCTGCGGCGCAATGCCGAGCTCGTCGGGCAGTTTCCGACGCGCGAGGAGGCGATCCGGCACGCGCTGGCGCTGACCGCGGCCATTCGCAACCAGCCGGGGCAGGCCGTGGACATCAAGGTGGAGGACGAGTCGGGGGTCTGGCACTTCGCCGATATCGACGACGCCGACGCCGATGCCGACGCCGGCAGCGAGGTGACCTAGGGACACTCCGTCCCAGGGGCCGTCGCAGGATCTGAGACGGCCGGGCGGGATAACGGGCGCCCCTCCGCTGCCCGACCGCTCCCATGGCCGCCTATCTTCAAGCCCTTCGCCCGGACGATTCCGATGCGGTCCTGGCGACACGTCACGACGGGCAGACGCTGGCGCACCGCCTCACCGACAAGTACGGCGATCGTGTCTGTTCGGCCTTCACGGTGTTCGGCCGCGAGGGCGTCTTCGCGCCCGTGCCGGACGACATGCCCGCCGGCCTCTCCCGCGCTCTCGCCGCGAGAGGCATCGAGCGCCTCTACAGCCATCAGGAGGAGGCCTGGCAGGCTGCGCGCGCGGGCAGGAACGTGCTGGTGGCCACGCCGACGGCGTCGGGCAAGACGCTGTGCTACACGATGCCGGTGCTGTCGTCAGTAATCGAAGCCGGCGCCAAGGCGCTCTACCTCTTCCCGACCAAGGCGCTGGCGCAGGACCAGGTGGCCGAACTGCTCGACATCAACCGCGCGGGCGACCTCGGCGTGAAGGCCTTCACCTTCGACGGCGATACCCCGGGCGATGCGAGGCAGGCCATCCGCCTGCATGGCGACGTGGTGGTCAGCAATCCGGACATGCTGCACCAGGCGATCCTTCCACACCACACGAAATGGGCGCAGTTCTTCGAGAACCTGCGCTACGTGGTGATCGATGAGATCCATACGTACCGCGGCGTGTTCGGTTCGCACCTCGCCAACGTGTTGCGCCGGCTGAAGCGCATCTGCGCCTTCTACGGGGTGCGGCCGCAGTTCGTGCTCTGTTCGGCCACGATAGGCAATGCCACCGAGCATGCCGAGGCGCTGATCGAGGACGAGGTGGTCACGATCAGTCGCAGCGGCGCACCGAGCGGTGACAAGCACGTGCTCTTGTGGAACCCGCCGGTGATCAACCCCGACCTCGGCCTGCGCGCATCGGCGCGGTCGCAGACCAGCCTGATCGCGCGCGTGGCGATCAAGGCGAAGATGAAAACGCTCGTCTTCGCCCAGTCGCGCCTCATGGTCGAGGTGCTCACCAAGTACCTCAAGGACGTGTTCGACCACGATACGCGCAAGCCAGCGCGCATCCGCGCCTACCGCGGCGGCTACCTGCCCACGGAACGGCGCGAGGTGGAGCGCGACATGCGCGCGGGTAACGTGGACGGTATCGTTTCCACCTCGGCCCTCGAGCTCGGCGTGGACATTGGCAGCCTGGACGCCGTGGTGCTCAATGGCTATCCCGGCTCGATCGCCGCCACCTGGCAGCGCTTCGGCCGGGCAGGGCGGAGGCAGCAGCCTTCGCTGGGCGTGCTGGTGGCGAGCAGCGCCCCGCTGGACCAGTACCTGATGCGCCATCCTTCGTTCCTCACCGAGGCAAGCCCGGAGCACGCACGGATCCAGCCCGACCAGCCGCTGATCCTGCTCGACCATATCCGCTGCGCGGCGTTCGAACTGCCCTTTCTCGCCGGCGACCGCTTCGGACCCGACGATGCCGGCGATTACCTGCAGGTGCTCGCGGAATCCGAGGTGCTGCACCGCGAGGGAGATCGCTGGGAATGGATCGCGGACAGCTATCCGGCGAACGCGGTGAGCCTGCGTTCGGTCGCCGACGGCAACTTCGTGGTGGTCGACCGTACCGAGGGAAGGCAGACGATCATCGCCGAGGTCGATTATTCGGCGGCGGCGCTCACGCTTTACGAGGGCGCGATCCACATGATCCAGTCGGTGCCGTACCAGGTGGAGAAGCTCGACTGGGATGGCCGGAAAGCCTACTGCACGCGCACGCGTGTCGACTACTACACCGACGCCATCGATTACACGAAGCTCAAGGAACTGGAGTGTTTCGACGGCATGAACGCCGGCAAGGGCAGCGCGAGGCATGGCGAGGTCCACGTCGTACGCCGGGTGTCCGGGTACAAGAAGATCCGCTACTACACCCACGAGAACATCGGCTACGGGCCGGTGAACCTGCCGGACCAGGAGCTGCATACCACGGCCGTGTGGTGGCAACTGCCGCAAACGGTGCTCGACGAGGCATTCCGGTCGCGTCAGCACGCGTTGGACGGTTTCCTCGGCGCCGCGTACGCGCTGCATACGGCGGCGGTGGTCGCGGTGATGGCGGAGCCGCGGGATCTGCAGAAGGCGGTGGGTTCCGGTGACGGCGGCTGGTCGGCGCAGGTGGATGCCGCGGGGCGCGGGCAGCTGCGTGGGGCCGATGGCGGGGTGGCCCTTCCCGACGCGCTGGAACGCTTCCTGCCTACGGTCTACCTGTACGACAACTTCCCCGGTGGCGTGGGCCTGAGCGAGCCGCTGTTCCAGCGTGCCCCGGAGCTGCTGGGGCATGCATTGGCGACGGTGGAAGGCTGCGCGTGCAAGGCGGGTTGTCCCGGCTGCGTCGGTCCTGTCCTGGCGGCGGATGAAGGCCGGGAGGAAACCCCACGCGCGCTCGCCAGCCGCGTACTGCGCCTGCTCGGTGCCGCCGCGGCATGAGCAAGCTTGCCTCCCGTCTGGCCCTGCTTCGCTCCCAGGCCGGCACCAAGGCCCCTGTAGGAGCGAGCCCCGCTCGCGACATCTTTTCGCGAGGAGTTACAGGCGTACCCGATATACGAGGGCCTGGGCTCACGGCCTCAACGGCGTCGCGAGCAGGGCTCGCTCCTACAGTCACCTCGCCAGGGCTCGCTCCTACAGTCACCTCGCCAGGGCTCGCAGTCTCCAGCTCGGTGCCGCCAGTCACTGCGCGCGGGCCAAATCTCGCAGTTCTTCGCCGCATGGCCGGTGTCCGCGAGCGCATTGCCCAACCGCGCGCGCCCACGCGCCCGCACACCCGCGAAGTCCCCGGCGAGGAAATCGCCCCCGGCCTGCGCTACCTCGAACAGGGCTTTGCCTGGCCCGAACCGCCTGCCGAATTCGACCTGAGCTTTGCCAGGCTGACGACGGCACGTCGCCAACGCCTGCTGCACTTCGACACCGAAACGACCGGTCTTGCGGGAGGTACGGGCACGCGCGCCTTCATGATCGGCGCGGCCGACTGGCATGACGGCACGCTGCGCGTCCGCCAGCTCTACATCACCACCATGGCGGCGGAGTCCGCGATGCTGCGCGCCTTCGGCGAATGGATCGGCGCGGACACGGTCCTGGTCAGCTACAACGGCAAGTCCTACGACGCGCCTTTGCTGGCGACGCGCTATCGGCTCGCCCGGCTCGAGAACCCGCTGAAGGGTCTGCTTCACGTCGACTTGCTCCATCCCATGCGCCGCCGTTATCGCAGCGCGTGGGAGAACTGCCGCATGCAGACGGCAGAGCGCAACTTGTTGCGCATCGTGCGCGAGGACGACCTGCCGGGATCGGAGGCGCCGCGCGCGTGGCTTACCTATCTGCGCGGCGGATCGTCGGCGAACCTCGTGCGGGTCGCGGAGCACAACCTGCAGGACGTGCGCAGCCTCAGCGGCTTGCTGGTCCATGCGCACGGGTGGGCCGCCACCGACGTTCAGGATGCTTCGCCGGCCGGTAACGAAAAATAGACGGCGTGCCGCGCACGCTCCCCTGCATCACAGCACGGAGCGGAAGCATGAACGAAACGTACAAGCCCTGCGACCACGACGGCTGCAATTGTCAGGTCCAGGTATCGCAGGATTTTTGCAGTGAGAGTTGCCGCCTGGTATCGGAAAGCCAGAATGAGGGCGGTGCCTGCGCGTGCGGCCACGCCGAATGCCAGCAGCGAGCCTGAGCGAACGGAGGTGATCTCGTGACGAACGACGGCAAGCAGCAGACCCCGGGCTACCGGGAAGACAATCCGAAACCTTCCCACGGTAAACCCAAGCTTCCGGGAGAAGGGCATCCGCAGGAAGACCAGAACATGCCCAAGGAGAAGCCGGGAAAACAGAATTCCCCGTAACGACGTGGCGGCGGCGCGGTGAGAGCCGGACGGCTCCCACCGCGCCATCCTGTTACGCAGCCTTGCGCAGCAGGCCGCCGATACCGGCCATCGCACCGCCGATCGCGTTGTTCTTGTGATCGTCACCCATCGCCACACCCTCGGCGCGCACGAATTCGATGTCGCTGACGCCGAAGAAGTTGAACATGGCGCGCAGGTAGGGCTCCTGGAAATCCATGGCCGCCGCCGGGCTGCCCGGTGCGTAGATGCCGCCGCGCGAAGACGCGATGATCACGCGCTTGCCGCCCGCGAGGCCTTCCGGGCCGGCGGAGGTGTAGCGGAAGGTCTTGCCGGCCACGGCGATGCGGTCGATCCAGGCCTTCAACGTGCTGGAGATGCCGAAGTTGTACATCGGCGCACCCACGACCACGACGTCCGCCGTCAGGAATTCCTCAAGAACCTTCGCGCCTTCGATCGCGTTCGGATCGTCCTCGCCGGCCGGAAGACCCCAGGGGGCAAGCGGCTTTTCGTGCAGGTCGCGATAGGTCACCTCGATCCCCGGATGGTTGCGAACGAACTCCGCCACGACGGCAGCCGTCAGGCTGCGCGACACGGAGTGGGCGCCCAGGGCGCTGGCATCGACATGCAGGAGTTTCATGGGTGTTCCCTCGTTGATGGGCCGCCGTAGCGGCATGGGAAAACGATACGCCGCGGACAATCCCATGATTAGTCGGCTTGGAGTAGACTGATTGTTTCGTAGACGAAACGACGGATATTCCCGATGGACGGCGCCTTGCAGGACCTCAACGATCTGTATTTCTTCGCCTCGGTGGTCGAACACGGCGGGTTTTCCGCCGCGGGACGGGCCCTGGGCATCCCCAAGTCCCGCCTGAGCAAGCGGATCGCCCAGCTCGAGGATCGGTTGGGCGTTCGCCTGCTCCAGCGCACCACCCGCCGCTTCGTGGTCACGGAGATCGGCGAGCGCTTCTACCAGCACTGCCGGGCGGTACTGGAAGAAGCGCGGGCGGCGCAGGACGCCGTGGACGAACTGCGTACGGAACCCCGCGGCGTCATCCGGGTGAGCTGCCCGGTTTCGATCGCGCAGAACGTGCTCGGCCCCATGCTTCCGGCCTTCCTGCTCCAGCATCCGAAAGTGCAGGTGCGCGTGACCGCCACCAATCGCCGGGTGGATCTCATCGGCGAGGGCTACGACATCGCCATCCGCGTGCGCGAGAAGCTCGACACCGATGCCACGCTGGTCCTGCGCAGCATCGGTTATGCGCGGAGCCTGCTGGTGGCCAGCCCGAAGTTCCTGGATTCGAACGGCCGGCCGGAGACGCTGGAACAACTGGCGAAGCTGCCGGCGCTGTCGATGTTCGAGCATGAAGGCGCGCAGGTCTGGGAACTGGTGGACCGCGAGGGCAAGAAGTCTGCGGTGGAAGTGACGCCCCGCCTGGTGAGCGGCGACTTCATCATGTTGATCGCGGCGGCCGTGCAATGTTGCGGTGTGGCCTTGCTGCCCGAAGATTATTGCGGTCCGCTGATCGCCAATGGCGACCTGGAATGGGTGATGCCCGAATACACCACCGCGCAAGGCACGCTGCACTTCGTCTACCCCAGCCGCCGCGGCCTGCTGCCGGCCGTGCGCAGCTTCGTGGACTTCCTGGCCGAGCGCCTCGCCAAGGCCCAGGCCGAGTTCCACAAGGACTGCGAAAAGGTCGCGGCGAATCCGGATCTTGCGGCATCGCTCCGCCGCTCGCGCATGGTAGGATCGGAATCCTCGGCGGCATTTGGCCGTCCAAACGAGTAAGGGCGGTCGATGCAGCTCGAAACCAAGCTTCCCAAGGTCGGCACCACGATCTTCAGCGTCATGAGTCAACTGGCGCTGGAGCACAAGGCAGTGAACCTGGGTCAGGGTTTTCCCGATTTCGAACCGCCGGAAGCGCTGCGCGAAGCGATCACCCGCGCCATGGCGGAAGGCAAGAACCAATACGCCCCCGGCGTGGGCATCGCGAAGCTGCGCGAGCAGATCGCCGTCAAGACGGAGCGCCTCTACGGCCATCGGGTCAGCCCGGATACCGAGATCACGGTCACGTCCGGTGCCACCGAAGCCTTGTTCTCGGCCATCGCCGCGGTGGTGCGCGCCGGCGACGAGGTGATCGTCTTCGACCCGTGCTACGACAGCTATGAGCCGGCGATCGAACTGCAGGGCGCCACCGCCGTGCACCTCCCGCTGACCTTGCCCGAGTTCGCGATCGACTGGCAGCGCGTGCGCGAGGCGATCACGCCGCGCACGCGGATGATCCTCATCAACTCGCCGCATAACCCGTCCGGCGCCGTGCTGTCCCGCGCGGACCTTGACGAACTGGCGGCGATCGTGCGCAACACATCCATCGTGGTGTTGTCCGACGAGGTTTACGAGCACATCGTGTTCGACGGACAGGAGCATCAGAGCGTGCTCCGCCACGAGGAGCTGGCCGCTCGCAGCATCGTCGTGTCCTCGTTCGGCAAGACCTATCATTGCACCGGCTGGAAGGTGGGTTACGCGGTCGCGCCCAAGGCGCTGACCGCCGAATTCCGAAAGGTGCACCAGTACCTCACCTTCTGCACGTTCAATCCGGCGCAGTGGGCGTTCGCGGAGTTCCTGGAGTCCACGCCGGAGCATTACCTCCAGTTGCCGGCTTTCTATCAGGCCAAGCGCGACCGCTTCCGCGCACTGATCGCGCCGTCGCGCCTGAAGCTGCTGGACGTGCCGGGCGGTTATTTCCAGCTCGTGGATTACAGCGCCATCCGCGACGTGGACGACATCAACTTCAGCGAGTGGCTGGTCCGCGAAGGCGGCGTCGCGGCCATTCCGCTCAGCCCGTTCTACGAAACCGCACCGGACACGCGTCTGGTGCGTCTGTGCTTCGCCAAGAACGATGCCACCATGGAAGCCGCCGCGGAGCTCCTGTGCAAACTCTGACCGTTTCCCTCATCCAGGGCGCCACCCGCTGGCACGACGCGGCTGGCAATCGTGAATATTACGGCCGCCTCGTACGTGGCGCCGCGCCCAGTGACCTCATCGTGCTGCCGGAAACTTTCCTTTCCGGCTTCACCAACGACACGCTGGCAAACGCCGAGACGATGGATGGCCAGAGCGTCGCGTGGATGCGCGCGCTCGCCGGCGAGGTGAATGCGACGCTCACCGGCAGCCTGGTGATCCGCGAGGGCGACACCGTCTATAACCGCCTGATCTGGGCGTCGCCCGACGGCAGCATGGCCTGGTACGACAAGCGTCATCTGTTCCGCATGGCCGGAGAGCACACGCGCTACGGCGGCGGCAACGAGCGTCTTATCGTGGAACTGAAGGGTTGGCGCATCCTGCCGCAGGTCTGCTACGACCTGCGTTTCCCGGTGTGGCTGCGCAATGGGCGCCGCGAGGAAGCGGCGGGCGGCATGGACTACGACCTCGCCCTGTTCGTGGCGAACTGGCCGGCACCGCGTCGCCAGCCCTGGCGCACGCTGCTGCGCGCGCGGGCGATCGAGAACCTGGCGTATGTGATCGGCGTGAACCGCGTGGGCGTGGACGGCAACGACCTGCCGTACGCCGGCGACAGCGCGGTCATCGACCCGGTGGGCGAGCCCCTGGTGGAACTGGGCGCGCAGGAGCAGGTGGTGACGATGGTGCTCGACCCGGCCCCGTTGAAGGCACATCGCGAGCGCTTCCCGGCCTGGATGGACGCCGACCGCTTCTCCCTCGACACCTCGCTGTAGGAGCGCGCGTTGTAGGAGCGCGCCTTGCGCGCGACAGCTTTTGAGGCCGTGAACAGCAGGGCCTGTTGCTTTCCGGAGGCTGTGAACAGCAGGCCTGTGGCTCTTCGCGAAAAGCTGTCGCGCGCGTTGCGCGCTCCTACAGCGCGCGCAACGCGCCCCGCAGCGCTAGTTCGCGGCCTTGAAGGGCACCGCGGGGCCGATGCGGGCCTGTTGCCTCCAGGCTTCCAGCTTGTCCTTGATCCCGGTCCCCACATCGATCTGCGGCTCGGAGGGTTCGAGCGAATCGCGCTTTTCCCATGCCGCGATCTCGGCCCGGGCCTTGCCGAACGCCTCGACGAAATCCGGCGTGGCGTTCAAGCCGTCGGCGAGCCAGGCGCGGCCGAAGTAGGTGATGTCCGAATCCGCTCCGCAGCCGAACGAAGTGCGATCCTTGCGCGCCGAGGTGAGCACGAGCGTCCCGGGGCCGCGCAACTTCGGAACGTATCCGCCGGAATAGCAGGCGTTCACGACCACGACCTTCCAGCGGAAGGGCCGCTTGGCGAGGATGTCGGCCAGGCCGTCGGGATCGATCTGGTCGAGCGGGATTGGATCCATGTCGACCAGCAGCGAATGGTCGTTTCCGCCATGGGTGGCGAGGTAGAGCAGGAGCACGTCCTGGCTGGGGTCCATCACCTTGGCGAGGCCGTCCAGCGCCGCTTCCAGGTTGGTCCAGCTCGCCAGGGGGCGTCTTGAAAGCGTCGCCGGGTTGTTCTCGAGCACGAGCGTGTGGTCCGGACTGCCGAAGCGCGTGGTCATCAGCGCGTCGACGTATTCGGCCTCGTTGCGGAACACATCCTCGGTGGCGTCGGCGCCGAACGCGACGGCATACACGTTCGTCCTGCCGGGGGTGCGCGGTGCGAGTGCGCCGATGGCCCGGCGCATCGCCTCCGGTTGCGCGGTGAACACCTGTTCCGGCGTGGGCGCGTCATCGGGCCAGCCGTCCATCATGTCCACGTCCACGGCGCCCTGGTCCGCCGTGGCGGCATTGCCGCTCGAGGACGGCGCGGCCGGTTTTTCTTCCGGTGCGGAAGGGATCGGGGCGGGCGCCGGAACGGCCCTCAGCCAGCCGGGGTACGCGTGGAGGAGCACGCCCAGAGTGAGCAGGACACCGGCCGCAAAGGCGGTGAGGATCTGGATCGCCGTGCGGCGGCGGGCGTAGTCAGGGCGTGATGGCATCGAAGTCCGCTACGGCGGGATGTCCGTTATCGCTAAGGGCCTGGGGAGGGCGGATGAGCTGGGTGGTGCGCATGCCGGCGGAACGGGCGGCGTCGAGTTCTTCGCGGATATCCGAGAGGAACAGGATCTGTTCCGGCGGCAGGCCGATGCTTTCGGCGATACGGCGGTAGGACTCGACCTCGCGCTTGTGACCCGTCTGCGTGTCGAAATAGCCGGAGAAGAGCGGGGTAAGGTCGCCGCTCTCGCTGTAGCCGAACAGCAGCTTCTGTGCCGGCACGGAGCCGGACGAGTACACGTAGAGCTTCAGGCCCTGCTCGTGCCACGACTTCAGGCGACCGGCCACTTCCGGGTACATGTGCGAGACGTAGGCCCCGGATTCGTAACCGTCGCGCCAGATCATGCCCTGCAAGGCCTTGAGTGCGGTTGACTTGCGATCGACGTCGATCCAGCGGACGAGCAGGTCGATGACCTCGGTCCGGCTCGCTTCGACGATGCCCGCTTCCTTGGCGGCTTCGTGCAGCCAGTGCCTGACTTCGGGCTCCTCGCCGTGCATCTCCACATACGCTGGCAGGTGGAGGCGGGCATAGGGAAAGAGCACGTCCTTCACGAAGTCGATCGAGCTGGTGGTGCCCTCGATGTCGGTGAGGATGGCGCGGATGTCGGACATGCGGAATGCCTGTGGGGCGGGTAGCCCCTCAGGATAAAGGACAGGGCGCGCTTACGAAACCGTGGATGCCGAAGGGTGCGGAGGCATCCGCGGGAAGCGTTCGGCGATGTCTTCGCCGGTGAATTGGGCGACCCAGCCTTCGGTATTCGTGAAGAGCCGGATGGCAACGAAATACGGCGATTCGCTCATGTCGAACCAGTGCGGCGTGCCATCCGGCACGCCGATCAGGTCGCCTTTCTCGCAAAGCACTTCGTAGACCTTGCCGTCGATGTGCAGCGTGAACTGACCTGCACCGGCGACGAAGAAGCGGACCTCGTCTTCGCTGTGCGTATGCTCGTTCAGGAACTTCTGGCGGAATGCCGCACGGTCCGGGTGATCGGGCTTCAGGCTGATGACGTCGACCGCCTGGTATCCGTTTTCTGCCATGAGCCGGTCGATGTCGGAACGGTAAGCCGCGATGACCTCGTCCTGGCTCGCGCCCGGAGCGATGGGCTGGTTCGCCTCCCACTGCTCGAAACGCACGCCGACTGCGTTCAAGGCGGTGGCGATCGCGGCATGGTCTTCATGCACCGCGACAGGCGTGTCGCTGCGGGTGTCGTCGTAGATGCGCAGACGGCTCATGGGGAAAGCCTCCTAAGGTCGAGTTCGCAGCCCAGCAGGAATTCGAGCGCCTCGAGGTGGCGCCGTGTTTCGGCCATGTCGCGGCCCCAGGTGTAAATGCCGTGGCCGTTGATCAGGTAAGCGTAAAGCGGCTTGCCCGAGTCGATCCACGCATCCACCTGGGCCTCGAGCTCGGGCATTTGCTGGGTGTTGGGGAAAACGGGGATATCGAGCACGCTTTCGTGCGTGGTGTAGCCGGCGATCGCCTTCTGCAGTTCCCAGCCCTCCAGGCGTACGCGCCCCTCGGACGCGAACAGCCGCGAAGCCACGCTCTGCGTGCGCGAGTGGGTGTGCAGCACCACGTTGGCTTCGGGAAAGCGGCGATAGACCTGGGTGTGCAGTCCGGTCTCGGCGGACGGCCGGAAATCCGAGCCCACGGCCTTGCCCTGCATGTCGATCAGCATGATGTCGTCGCGGCCCAGGCGGCCCTTGTCGCGCCCGGAAATCGTTATCGCGGCGAGATCGTCATCGATCCTCATCGAGAAATTGCTGCTCGTGGCAGGCGTCCAGCCGAAAGCGGCCAGCTCGCGGGCTGCTTCGGCGATGGCATCGGCGCGTTCCGCCAGCAGGGTGGCCACGACGGGCGGGGGAGTCTTCGACATGGGGATTTGGACGTCCAAACAGGCTCCGACTATAGCATGGGCCGGCTACGGCACTTCGCGCGCGTTAATGCGAAGCACTTGCGTTAGCTCTATGGGGGTAGGATTCCGGCAATACCAAACAACCCACGGAGCTCATGCAATGTCGCGACACGATCAGAACGATGAGGGGCGTCGCCGTTTTCTCAAGGTGGCTGCCGGCGGCGTGGCCGCGGCGACCGTCCTCGGCACGCTGCCGCGGATGGCACTGGCCCAGGACCTGCCGCACCTCTCGCCCTCCGATCCGACCGCCTCGGCCCTGAAGTACACCGAGGACGCCAGCAAGGCGGTGGGCAAGAAGGATCCGAAGGATGCCTGCATGAACTGCAACTTCTACCAGGGCAAGGCCGGGGCGGCCTGGGGGCCCTGTCAGCTCTTCCCAGGAAAGGCCGTCGCGGCCAAGGGCTGGTGTGTCTCGCACGCCGTCATGATCTGAGCGGCTGCATAAAATGCAGCCCAGGCGCGCCAGGCCGAGGAGCTGACCCGCCTGACGCGCCGGGCGGCAATCCGGGGCCCACTGCCAAGTGATTTACCCTCGGACTCGGGATCATACTCCCCTCCGAAGGCGACCGGCCAATGGCAGCTAAATGACGCGCCGGCTTTAGAGACTTTCCGTTCTATATCAAGAAGTTATTATACTAACTTCGATCTCGCTCGAACTTTTGGCCGGAAATCCGCGCCGTCTCAGGCCCGGCGCTTCAGCTTGCTGTTCCGGTACCCGTAAGCGAGGTACATGAACACCCCGAGCACGGTCCAGACGCCCATCAGCACCCAGTTGCGCACGCCCATCGACCAGAGCAGGCCGATGCAGCTGAGGATGCCGAGCGTGCATGTGACCGGAACCCAGGGCACCCGGAACGTGCGCGGCAGGTCGGGCGCGGTCTTGCGCAGGATCATCACGCCCGCGCACACGGCGCAGAAAGCGACGAGCGTTCCCATCGAGGTGAGGTCCCCGAGCACGTTGAGCGGGAACACCGCTGCGAGCAGTGCGATGCCGAGCCCGGTGATCACGGTGTTGATGTGCGGCGTGCGGTACTTCGGGTGGATCGTGGTGAAGACCTTCGGCATCAGGCCGTCGCGGCCCATGATCATGAAGATGCGCGGCTGGGCGATGATCATTACCAGCACCACCGACGACAGGCCGATCAGCGCGCCGATTTCGACGATGCCGCGCAGCCAGCCCAGTTCCGGGTGCTGGCGGATGGCAGTCACGACCGGTTCGGACGTGCCGAGTTGTCCGAACGGAACCAGGCCGGTCAGCACGGCCGCCATGGCAATGTAGAGCACGGTGCAGATGGCGAGCGAGGCCAGCGTGCCAATGGGCATGTCGCGCTGGGGATTCTTCGATTCCTGGGCCGCCGTGGAAGTGGCCTCGAAGCCGATGTAGGCGAAGAACACCATGGACGCGCCGCGGAGGATACCGTTCCAGCCGTACTTGTCGCCGCCCTCGTTGGCGGGGATGAACGGGTGCCAGTTCGCCGTGTCGATGTGGCTCGCGCCGACGACGATGACCAGGATGATGAGCGCGGTCTTCAGCAGCACCATGGCCATGTTGATGCCTGCGGACTCGCGGATGCCCACGTAGCAGACCCAGGTGAGCGCCAGCGTGATGCCGACGGCCGGCAGGTTGAACAACGCGCCGGTGAGGACCATGTGGCCGTCCACCCAATCCACGGGCGCGTTGGTGAGCGCCGGAGGAATGTGGATGCCGACGTGATCGAGCAGGCTGACGAAGTAGCCCGTCCAGCTCACCGCCACGGCGGAGGCGGACACGCCGTATTCGAGGATCAGGTTCCAGCCGATGAACCAGGCCGCGCCTTCGCCCAATGTGGCGTAAGCGTAGGAATAGGCGCTGCCCGACACGGGGATCATCGACGCGAATTCGGCGTAGCAGAGCGCCGTGAAGGTGCTGCAGATCGCCGCGAGGATGAAGGACAGGATGATGGCCGGCCCCGCGTGTTCCGCCGCGGCGACGCCGGTGATGACGAAGATGCCGCCGCCGATGACCGCACCGATGCCCAACGCCGTGAGACCCCAGGGTCCGAGAGTGCGTCGCAGGGCGGGGCCGTGTGCGTCGTCGGGTTCGGCCTGGGGTACTTTCTTGGCGAGTAACTGCTGGAGCATGGACAGCCTGGCGTTCGTGTGCGGGAAGGATAGCCCCAAAACGAAAGGCCGGCGGATGGCCGCCGGCCTTTCGTCTGGAAGGTTGGATCAGCCGAAGGACTTGCGCAGCTTGCTGTGCGCGTAGCCATAGCCGAAGTAGATGGCCTGGCCAATGACGATCCAGCCGATCATCAGGCGCCAGTGTTCCTCGAAGGCCTGCCAGAACAGGTAGACGCAGGCGAGGGCGCCGGTGATGCAGATGGGCCATACGAACGGCACGCGGAAGCTGCGCTGCAGGTCGGGGCGGGTGTAACGCAGGATCAGCACGCCGATGCAGACGGTGGCGAAGGCGAGCAGGGTACCCATGGAGACCAGTTCGCCGAGCACGCTTACCGGGAACAGGCCGGCCATGGCGGCTGCGGCGACGCCCACGATGATCGTGCCGATGTAGGGCGTACGGAAGTTGGGATGCACCTTCGCCATGGCAGGCGGCAGCAGGCCGTCCTTCGCCATCGAGAAGAAGATGCGCGGCAGGCCCATGAGCATCACGAGGATGACCGAGGACAGGCCGGTGATCGCACCGACGACGACGATCGCCTTCAGCCAGGCCAGGTGCGGGTACAGGCCCAGCGCGGTGGCTACCGGCTCCGGCGTGTTGAGCATGCGGAACGGCGCGATGCCGGTGAGCACGAGCGCCACGGCGATATAGAGCACGGTGCAGATCGCGAGCGAGCCGAGGATGCCGATGGGCATGTCGCGCTGCGGATTCTTCGCTTCGCCGGCCGCGGTCGAAACCGCGTCGAAGCCGACGTAGGAGAAGAACACGATGGTCGCGGCGCGGAAGATGCCACCCCAGCCGAACGTGCCCGGACCTTCGGCCTCCGGAATGAACGGGTGCCAGTTGGACGGGTTGATCACCTGGATGGCGAAGGCGAGGAAGAGCAGGATCACGGTGACCTTGATCGCCACGATGATCGAGTTGACGAAGGCCGACTGGGTGATGCCGACGTAGCACAGGCCCGACAGCGCGGCGATGATCACCACGGCCGGCAGGTTGATCAGCGTGCCGGTGGCGTGGATGTGGCCTTCGATGAACTGGTACGGTGCCGACGCGAGCGAGGCCGGCAGGGCGAGGTTGGTGCCCGCCATCTGGCCGAGCAGTCCGAGGAGCTCGTTGAAGTAGCCGGACCAGCCGGCGGCGACGGTGGCCGCGGCGAAGAGGTACTCGAGGACGAGGTTCCAGCCGACGAACCAGGCGACATACTCGCCGAGGGTCGCATAAGAATACGAATAGGCACTGCCGGAGACCGGAAGCATCGCCGCGAACTCGGCGTAGCACAGGCCGGCGAGGGCGCAGGCGAAACCGGCGATGAGGAAGCTGATGACCAGAGCGGGGCCCGCGTGAAGCGCGGCGGCCTGGCCGGTGATGACGAAGATACCCGCACCGATGACGGCGCCGACACCGAGGAGGACGAGGTGCTTGGCCGTGAGGACGCGCTTGAGTTCGCCGCCTCCATGCACGCCGGTTTCAATGTGTTCGCCAGCGTCGACGTGCGGCGCTGCCTCGATGGGATGCGTCGCGAACAGGTGTTTCAACATGTGTCTCCCCTACTGCCGGAATGTAACCTTTTATTATTGGGACCGCCGCGTGAGCCACGGTGAGCACGCCGCTGCCCGGAATCGCTGGCACGGCACCATAGCCCAGGGGGGCTCGGCCGTACAAGCTGCAATGCGAGGGCTTGCGGGAATGTGGACCATGACTTGCGGCGGTTGTGCATCTCGTGTGGCGGTGCTTCAGAAGACCATGTTGAGCGCCACCTGCGGCGCCACATAATCGGCCGTGTTGCGCCCGGCGACGGTGAACTGCACGCCGGCGATGAGACCCATGTTCGGCGAGAAGTGGTATTCCACGGCCGGGGCGAGACTGAAGTCCTGACTGGGCGCGAGGCGGCGCGCGACGCGCGACGCGTCGGCGGCGATGCCGGCGACGTCGACGGCGCCGGCCCGGTTCCAGATGGCCTCGCCAACCAGTACCCAGCGCGGGTTGAGCACATATTCGGCCGCGACCGAGGCATTCCAGGCCTGGCCGAGGCGCGCGAACCCGCGAAAGCCGGACTCCGTGCCGTACACGCTGCTGTCGCGCACGCGGATGCAACCGGGCGAGGGACTCCACGCGAGCTGGCCGCGCCAGCGGAGCGCGTGGCCGCCGTCCAGCCAGTAAAGCTTCTGGGCGCCGAAGGCCAGGGTGGTGCGCATGGCGCCATTGCCCGTGCCGTTGAGCGGATTGGTATCGAGCCGGTGGTATTCGCCGGTCGGCAGGCGCTGCGCGAGGGCGAGGGCCAGGACGAGGCCGGTGCCGTCGGCACCCGGGCCGTTCAGGCGCTGCTGCACGCGGACGGTGGTATCGCCCATGCGCATGCCGTCGGTGTGCTGGCCGTTGCCGGAAGTGCGCGACGCGTTGAGGACGACCTGGACCGAGTTCGTGTCGGTGAGCGCGTAGCTCATCGGCACGGCCACCTGCCATTGGCGCACCGTGGGCTTGTTCTGCCTGCGGTCGCCCATGCTGTCGTAGCTCCCGCGCGTATTGGTATGGATGAGGTACGGTTCGATGTTGATCATGCCGGCCGGCATGGTATTGACCGCGGGGGTGACGAGCGGCCCGGTGAAGTTGGCTTCTCCCGGAGACGGACTGGCCAGCGCGGCAGCCGGAGCCGCACAGGCCATCGCCAGGACGATGGCTGATTTCAGGTTTTGCGACATGCGCGATTCCTTGCATTGCACAGCGGGTGCTGCGGATGGGCACGTCGTGCGCCCTCTGACATCCTAGGCAAGCCTCTACCGGCAGCGACATCGGACTAATCCCAAAAAGCCGTGCGAAAATGCGCGGCTCTCCTGTAGGTGGGTTTCCAATGGATGCCGCGAGACAGCGCTTGACCGATGCCCTGGGCCGCTATGCCGTTCGCTGGCCGGCCGAAGCTGCCGTCCGGCATTTCCTTGCGTGGGAGCGCGATGAGGCCCGTCCCTTCCACCGCGAGACGCTGGAAGGGCACTTCACCGCCTCGGCATGGCTGGTAAGCGCGGACAGCGAACGCGCGCTGCTGATGCTCCACCGCAAGCTCGGCCGCTGGCTGCAGCCTGGCGGCCATGCCGACGGCGAGGCGGACCTGCCGGGGGTGGCCTTACGCGAGGCCGAAGAGGAAACCGGGTTGCGCGATCTCGAGGTGCTGCCGGACATCTTCGATGTCGACCGTCACCTCATTCCCGCTCGGGGTCACGAGCCCGCGCACTGGCACTATGACGTGCGTTATGCCGTCGTGGCGCGGGGCAGCGAGGATTTCGTCGTGAACGAGGAATCGCTGGAACTTGCCTGGCGGCCGATCGCGGACATCGCCGCCGATCCGTCGCTGGAAGCTTCCCTGAGGCGCATGGCTTCGAAATGGCTGGGCCGCTGAAGCGGCCTGCGCATCAACGGCTTCAGCCGGCGTACCTCGCCGGAGCCGGATGTACCGCGCCGCACTTCACGCACGTCCGCGCTTCCGCCGACCGGTAGAACTTCTCGAACACCGGCGGGAAATCCGTCTCGATATTGCCGAGCGTGAAATATTCCTCGTACAGCTTGTGGTTGCAGGCCTGGCAGAACCACATCAAGCCGTCCTTCTCGCCGGCCAGGCGCCGCCGCTCGATCACCAGCCCGATCGACTCCGGCATCCGTTGCGGCGAATGCGGTACGCCTGGCGGCAGGTAGAACATCTGTCCGGCCCGTATCGGGATGTCCCTGGGCTCGTTACCGTCCTGCACCTTGAGCACCATCTCGCCTTCGATCTGGTAGAAGAACTCAGGACCTTCGTCGTAATGGTAATCGGTGCGGGCGTTGGGTCCGCCCACGATCATTACGATGAAGTCGCCGTCGACCAGGCACTTGTTGCCGACCGGCGGCTTGAGCAAGTCACGGTTCTCGTCGATCCAGCGGTCGATGTCGATGGGCGGCAGGAGGCTCATGGCGTGCCAGGGTGGGGAGCTTGTCCCATCATACCCCGGCCCATGGACCTTTCGTCCCGGCCCGCTGTCTTGTACAACGCCGCCCTTGGGTTACGAGGATTGCCAAGATGCCGTCGTGGTACCACGACAGAACGACCGCCCCCGCGCTTCGCCCGCCGCCGCAAGGCCGCCGCGAAGCCGCGGTCGTTATCGTGGGCGGCGGCTTCGCAGGTCTGAACACGGCCCTGGGCCTGGCTGCCCGCGGCGTTCGCGACGTCGTCCTGCTGGAATCGCAGTGGATCGGCTTCGGCGCGTCAGGGCGTAATGGCGGCTTCGTCTTTGCCGGTTATTCCCTCGGCGAGAAGGCACTGCTCGAGCGGGCGGGCCCGGAACGGGCACATGCCCTGTATGCCCGAACCGTGGATGCGGTGAACCTGATCCGCGAACGGATCGGCGCCCTGGCCATCGAGTGCGACGCGGTGGACGCCGGTGTGGTCTGGGCCAACTGGTTCCGCGACGCCGAAGTGCTGCGCTCGCGCCAGCGCCTCCTCGCCGAGCACTACGGCGCGGACTGGCAATGGATTCCCCAGGAAGCCATGCACGAGTTCGTGCGCAGCCCTCGCTATCACGACGGTCTCTACGAACGGAACGCGCTGCATATCGATCCGCTGGCCTATGCGCGGGGCCTGGCGGATGCAGCGGAACGGGCAGGGGTGGACATTCACGAGTCATCGCGCGTGCGCATGCTCGAGCGCCGCGGGCCGCGCTGGTTGCTTCGCGTCGGCGATGCGGAACTGGAAACGCCGAACGTGGTGCTCGCCTGCGGCGGGTACCTGGCGGGCCTGGATCGCAGCATCGACCGGGCGGTGTTGCCCATTGCGACCTACGTCATGGTGACGGAGCCATTGGGCGACCGGCTCAACGAGTGTCTGCGCACGCGGGCGGCGGTCTACGATACGCGCTTTGCGTTCGATTATTATCGTCCGCTCGCGGACACGCGTTTGCTGTGGGGCGGTCGCATCTCCATCCGCGACCGCTCGCCCCGAGCCATCCAGCGACTGTTGAGGCAAGATCTGGCTCGCGTCTTTCCCTCGTTGAAGGACGTCCGCGTCGAACACGCCTGGTCAGGCTTGATGAGTTACGCGCGGCACGAGATGCCGCAGGTCGGTACCCATGGCAACGGGCTCTGGTACGCGCAGGCTTTTGGTGGCCACGGCCTGGCTCCGACCTGTGCGGCGGGCGAGGCCCTGGCTGAGGCGATCGCGGGCGGCGGTGCGGCGCTGGACGCGTATGCCGGCTTCGGCCTTGAGCCGGTGCATCGGCCTTTCGGCTATCTTGCCGCCCAGGGTACTTACTGGAAATACGAACTGAGCGACTGGTTCAAGTCGCGGCTGGAAGGATGAGATGAGCGAGGAAATCAGCTGGGCCGACTTCGAAAAGGTGATGATTGTGGCGGGGACCATCGTCCGCGCCGAGGCGTTTCCGGAGGCGCGCCGGCCGGCATACAAGATCTGGGTGGACTTCGGCCCGCATGGCGAGAAGAAGACCAGTGCGCAGGTGGCGGCGATCTACAGCGCGGAGGAGCTGGTGGGGAAGCAGATCGTCGGGGTGATCAATTTCCCTGAGAAGCAGATCGGGCCGTTTCGTTCGCAGTTCCTGTTGACCGGGTTCCATACCGACGAAGGCGTGGTTATCACCACGACGGAGCGCCCGGTGCCGAACGGTGCGCGGTTGGCGTAGAGCGCGCCCTCGCGACATGTTTGAGGTTGTGTAGGAGCGCGCCCTGCGCGCGACATCTTTTGAGGCCATGCCCTGGAGCTGGCGCGCCAGTCCGGAAACAGGCGCGAAAAGATGTCGCGCGCAGGGCGCGCTCCTACATTCCGCGGTTGCGGTCTAGCCAGACGATGACGCCCTGCGCGTTCAGCCGGATGTCTACTTCGAGCACCTTCACGATCTCGGCTGTGCTCAAGGTCACGCCCTGGCGATGCGCCCGGTCCACGTAGAGATCGATGAAGTCGAAGGCGATGCGCTGTTCGCGGTCGGGCGCCGAAGCATGCCGCCGGCCGATGGCGACCATCGCGTCGATCGTCTCGTGCAGGTCGTTGGCCAGGCGCTTCACCTCGGTCACGCGGCCGAAGTGGGTGAGGTACATCGCTTCCGGCTCGTAACGCAGCAGCCGGTCGATGGACGCGTGCGCCGCGTCGGGCTCGAACTGCACCGGGGACGTGGTCGGAATGATGAACGCGCCGCCTGGCGAATCCAGCTCGCGATACGAAAGCCCGAAGATGTCGCCGGTGAAGAACGCGTTCGCGCGCTCGTCGTGCACCGCGATGTGGTGCCGGGCGTGCCCGGGCGTATCGAGGCAGAGCAGGGCGCGCCCGGCCAGGTCGACCACGAAGCCGTCGTCTGCCTCGATGACGCGGTCTTCCGGAACGGGAAGGATGTCGCCGTAGTCGCGCCGGACGATGTCCTCGCCGCCGTATACGGCCGCGGCGCCCGCGATGAGCACCGAGGGATCGACCATGTGCCGTGCGCCACGCGGATGGACCGCCAGCATGGCGTTCGGCAGTTCTTTCATCAGGGCACCGGCGCCGCCGGCATGGTCGAGGTGCACGTGGGTGAGAATCACCCAGTCGATGTCCCTGGGTTCGAGGTCGGCTTTCCCGATCGCCTCGAGGAAGCGCGGCAGCGCGTGGGCGGTGCCGCTGTCGATGAAGGCGCCACGGCCGCGCTCGACGACGAGGTAGGCCGCATCGAAGTCGGGACGGCCGAAGCCGGTGTCGATGGTGTGGATGCCGTGCATGGCCTCAGGTTACCCCAAGCCTGTGAACGCGGCATCGATGTAGGAGCGCGCCTGCGCGCGACAGCTTTTGAGGCCGTGCCCCGGAGCTGGCGCGCCAGATTGGGGGACCGACGCGAAAAGCTGTCGCGCGCAGGCGCGCTCCTACACCTGTAGCGATTACAGGGCCTCGAAGACGCCTGCCGCGCCCATGCCGGTGCCGATGCACATGGTGACCATGCCGTACTTTTGCTTGCGGCGGCGCAGGCCATGGATCAGCGTGGCGGCACGGATGGCGCCGGTGGCGCCCAGCGGGTGGCCGAGGGCGATGGCACCGCCCAGCGGGTTCACCTTGGACGGGTCGAGGCCGAGGTCGCGGATCACCGCCAGGGCCTGGGCCGCGAAGGCTTCGTTGAGCTCGATCCAGTCCAGCTGATCCTGGGTAATACCGGTCTGCTTCAGCGCCTTCGGAATGGCTTCCTTCGGGCCGATACCCATGACCTCCGGGGCCACGCCGGCCACCGAGAAACCGACGAAGCGCGCCAGCGGGGTAAGACCGTATTCCTTGATGGCCTTCTCGCTGGCGAGCAGGAGCGCGCCGGCACCGTCGGACATCTGCGAGGAGTTGCCCGCGGTGACCGAACCGCCGAACTGGCCGTTACGGAACACCGGGCGCAGCTTGCCCAGCACCTCCAGCGAGGTGTCCTGACGCGGGCCTTCATCGATCTCGATGATGCGGCGGTCTTCGCGGACGCTGTGGTTCTTCAGGTCCGGATAGCGATCGTCGAGCTGGAACGGCGTGATCTCGTCCTTGAACTCGCCGGCGGCGATGGCGGCGATGGCGCGCTGGTGCGACTGCAGGGCGAAGGCGTCCTGGTCCTCGCGGCTCACCTTCCAGCGCTCGGCCACCTTCTCCGCGGTGATGCCCATGCCGAAGGCGATGGCGCGGTTCTCGTCGTTTTCGAAGATCGCCGGGTTCATGGCGATCTTGTGGCCCATCATCGGCACCATGCTCATCGACTCGGTGCCGCCGGCAAGCATGAGGTCGGCCTCGCCAAGGCGGATGCGGTCGGCGGCCATCGCGATGGCCTGCACGCCAGACGAGCAGAAACGGTTGATGGTGACACCGGGCACCTGCTCGGGCAGGCCGGCCAGCAGCACGCCGATGCGTGCCACGTTCATACCTTGCTCGGCTTCCGGCATCGCACAGCCAATGATGGCGTCGGCGATCATGCCCGGATCGATGCCGGGTGCCTGCTCGAGCACGGCACGAATGACGTGCGCGAGCATGTCGTCGGGACGGGTATTGCGGAACACGCCGCGCGGCGCCTTGCCTACCGGGGTGCGGGTGGCGGCGACGATGTAGGCGTCTTGCACTTGCTTGCTCATGGAAGGGTTTCCTTTGAATGGGGAGGTCGGCTGGCGTCAGAGCGCTGGGCGCGTCAGTTACGCAGCGGCTTCCCCGTCGTCATCGTGTGTGCGATACGGGCCTGGGTCTTCTCGGTCTGCGCCAGCTCCACGAAGTGGCGGCGTTCGAGCGCGAGCAGCCAGGCCTCGTCGACCAGCGAACCGCGCTCGATCTTTCCGCCCGACAGCGTGTCGGCGATGCGGCTGGCGATCTCGATGTCGTGCGCGGAGGCGAAGTAGCCCTCGGCCATGTTCGCCAGCGAGGCCTTGAAGGTGGCGGTAGAGGTGTCGCCGGCGGCGGGAATGGCACGTGCCGGCAGCGGCGGACGGTAGCCCGATTCGGCCATCGCGCGCGCCTGCGCCTTCGCTACGTGGAGGAGTTCGTAGCTGTTGAACACCACGATGTCGTCCTTGCGCAGCAGGCCGAGCGACTTGGCCTCCAGCGCACTCGTGGACACCTTCGCCATCGCCACGGTCTCGAACACCTTCTTCAGGGACTCGAACGGATCTTCCGGATTGGCCTGTGCGGCGCGCACGGCCAGTTCCTTGAGACCGCCGCCGGCGGGCAGCAGGCCGACGCCGGCCTCGACCAGGCCGATGTAGCTCTCCAGCGCCGCCACGGTCCGTGCCGAATGCATCTGGAATTCGCAGCCGCCGCCGAGGGCGAGGCCGCGCACCGCGGCGACCACCGGCACCAGCGAGTACTTGATGCGCATGCTGGTGGCCTGGAAGTTCGCGACCATGGCCTCGAACTGGGCCAGCTTGCCGGCCTGCAGCAGGCCCAGCGCGCCCTTCAGGTCGGCTCCCGCGGAGAACGGCTCGGACGGCTGCCACAGCACCACGCCGCGGAACTGCTGCTCAGCCAGGCCGATGGCATGCTGGATACCGTCGAGCACCTGGTCGTTGACCGTGTGCATCTTGGTCTTGAACGAGATCACGCCGATGTCGTCGCCCGCATGCCACAGGCGAACGCCGTCGTTCTCCCAGACGGTCGTGCCCTTGTCGAAGGCCTCGCCGAGGATCGGGTCCGGGAAGGCCTGGCGCTGGTAGACCGGATGCGTGGAACGCGGCTTCTCGGCACCCGCGGAGGCCGAATAGGAACCTGCCTTGCCATGCACGCCGGTGCGGCCATCGGTCACCCAAGCCGGCAACGGCGCGTTGCTCATGGTCTTGCCGGCGGCGATGTCCTCGGCGATCCAGCCCGCGATCTGCTGCCAGCCGGCGGATTGCCAGATCTCGAAGGGTCCCAGCTTCCAGCCATAACCCCAGCGGATCGCGAAGTCGACGTCGCGCGCGGTATCGGCAATATCGGAGAGGTGATACGCGGAGTAATGGAACAGGTCGCGGAACACCGCCCACAGGAACTGCGCCTGGGGGTCGGACGAGGCGCGCAGCTTCGCGAATCTTTCGGCCGGATCCTTGATGGCGAGGATGGCGGCGACCTCGTCCGAGGCCTTCTGCTCGGACGGGCGGTAGTCCTGCTTCTGCAGGTCGAGCACTACGATGTCCTTGCCGGCCTTGCGGTACACGCCCGCGCCGGTCTTCTGGCCGAGAGCGCCCTTTTCGATGAGAGTCTTCAGCCACGCCGGAGCCTGGAAGTACTGATGCCACGGATCGTCGGGCAGGGTATCGCTCATCGTCTTTACGACATGGGCGAGGGTATCCAGGCCAACCACGTCCGCGGTGCGGAAGGTGGCGCTCTTCGGCCGGCCGATGCCCGGGCCGGTCAGGGCATCGACGATGTCGAAGCCCAGGCCGAACTGCTCGGTGTGGTGCATGGTGGACAGCATCGAGAAGACGCCGATGCGGTTGCCGATGAAGTTCGGCGTGTCCTTCGCGTAGACCACGCCCTTGCCGAGGGTGGTGGTGAGGAAGGCTTCGAGGCCTTCGAGCACGGCCTTGTCGGTGAGCTTCGTCGGAATCAGTTCGACCAGGTGCATATAGCGCGGCGGATTGAAGAAGTGCACGCCGGTGAAGCGGTGGCGCATTTCTTCCGGCAGCGCCTCGGTCAGGCCGTTGATCGACAGGCCGGAGGTGTTGCTGGCGAGCACGGCCGTCTTCGACACATGCGGGGCGATCTTCGTATAGAGATCCAGCTTCCAGTCCATCCGCTCGGCGATGGCTTCGATCACCAGGTCCACGTCGGCCAGCAGGGCCAGGTCTTCCTCGTAGTTCGCCGGCACGATCGCCGCGGCCAGGCTCTTTTCGGCCAGCGGCGCAGGCGAGAGCTTGGCGAGGTTGGCGATCGCCTTGATGGCGATGCCGCTCTTCGGGCCTTCCTTCGCGGGAAGGTCGAACAGGACGGTTTCCACGTTGGCGTTCGTCAGGTGCGCGGCAATCTGCGCGCCCATGACGCCGGCGCCGAGTACCGCGGCCTTGCGAATGCGTAACGGTGTTGCGGTCATGGTGATCTCCGATGGCTCAATGATCGTTCCCCGCGTCAGCGGACGGCCGGGGAATTCGAAACGGGAGGATTGCGCAGGCCGGCGGCGGCGAAGCTGATGAGGTGATCGGCTGCGGCCTCGCGGTGGTCGCGCTCCGCGACGTCGCTCTTGCGCTGGATGATGCCGAAGTCGGCCATGGCGTAAGTCAGGGCGCCGGTGACGATGTCCAGCCGCCAGTAGATCTCTTCCTTGGCCAGGCCCGGGAGTAGCCGGCCGAACTCGGCGGCGAACTGGCGCAGCACGTGGCCGTAGTTATCGGAAAGGAATCGGCGCAGGGTCTCGTTGTGCTCCGCATAGGCCCTGGCCAGCACGCGGACGAAGGCGGCACCGCCGCCGTCGGTGCGGGAGAGGTCGAGGGCGGGGCGGATATAGGCGTCGAGGACGTCCTCCAGCCGCGTGCCGTCCTGGCCTGCGATTTTTCCCAGGGCGGCCAGGCGCCGGCTGTTCAGTTCGTCGAGGCGGCGGCGGAACACCTCCTCGATGAGCTTGTCCTTCGACCCGAAGTGATAATTCACGGCGGCGAGGTTCACCCGGGCCGCGGCGGTGACCTGGCGGAGCGAAGCCCCGGCGAAGCCGTGGGTGGCGAACAGGGCCTCGGCGGCGCCGAGAATCCGCTCTTTCGTACTGCGTTCGCGGGAGGCGTAGGGTGCGCTCGTCATGTCGGCGGACTCTGCAGCAGGGAGGTTTGAATCAAACGTACGTTTGAGAGTACGCCTACCAAGCCGCCAGGGTCAATCTGCCAGCGCGGCCGACCCTGCAAAGCGGTTGCGCTTGAGCTAGAATCTGTCAAGATTTCGTGTGCTAAGTCAGTCATTCAGGACGGCTTTAGCCGTAAACTCCCACCGGGCGTCCTCGCGGGCGCCGGCATTTTTCTGTCTTTCATTCCATTCCCGGAGCACCCGTATGGCGCTGGAGCGCACCCTTTCGATCATCAAGCCGGATGCCGTCAAGAAGAACGTCATCGGTGAAATCCTTGCCCGCTTCGAGAAGGCCGGCCTCAAGGTCGTGGCGGCGCGCATGGCGCAGCTGAGCCGCGCCGAAGCCGAGGGTTTCTACGCCGTGCACAAGGAGCGTCCGTTCTTCAAGGCGCTGGTCGACTTCATGGTCTCCGGCCCGGTCATGATCCAGGTGCTGGAAGGCGAGGGCGCCATCCTCAAGAACCGCGATCTCATGGGTGCCACCAATCCGAAGGAAGCCGCCGCGGGAACGATCCGCGCCGATTTCGCCGAATCGATCGACGCCAACGCTGTCCACGGCTCCGACGCCGCCGAGACCGCCGCTGTCGAGATCGCCTATTTCTTCCGTACGACGGAAGTCGTTTCGCACTGAGTAACGCCGTGAACACGCCTGCCGAAAAGGTCAACCTGCTCGACTTCGACCGCCAGGGACTGCGCGATTTCTTCGCCCAGCTCGGCGAGAAGCCGTATCGCGCCGAGCAGGTGATGAAGTGGATCTACCACCGCCTCGAAAGCGATTTCGAGAAGATGACCGATGTCGGCAAGGCGTTGCGTGAAAAGCTCAATGCCAGTTGCTACGTGGGCCCGCCGAAGACCGTGTTCGAAAAGGCCGCGGTCGACGGCACGCACAAGTGGCTGCTGGGCATGGATGGCGGCAACGCCATCGAGACGGTGTACATCCCGGAGCCGACCCGAGGCACCCTGTGCGTGTCCTCGCAGGTCGGCTGCGCCCTGAACTGCCAGTTCTGCTCCACGGCCACCCAGGGCTTCTCGCGCAACCTTTCCACGGCCGAGATCATCGGCCAGGTCTGGGTCGCGGCCAAACATCTCGGCAACGTGCCGCACCAGCAGCGCCGCATCACCAACGTGGTGATGATGGGCATGGGCGAGCCGCTGCTGAACTTCGACAACGTGGTCAAGGCCATGAGCCTGATGCGCGACGACCTCGGCTTCGGCCTGGCGAGCAAGCGCGTCACGCTGTCCACCGCCGGCCTCGTGCCGATGATCGACAAGCTCTCCGCCGAGAGTGACGTGTCGCTCGCCGTATCGCTGCACGCGGCCAACGACGAGTTGCGCACCGAGCTGGTGCCGCTGAACAAGCGCTACCCGCTGGCCGAACTGATGGGTGCCTGCGAGCGCTACATCCAGCGCGCGCCGCGTACCTCCATCACGTTCGAGTACACGCTCATGAAGGGCGTGAACGACCAGCCCGAGCATGCGCGCCAGCTCATCAAGTTCATGCGCCGCCTGCCGGGGGCGAACAAGGTCAACCTGATTCCGTTCAATCCGTTCCCCGGCACGCGCTTCGAGCGCTCCGGGCAGGACGAGATCCGCGCGTTCCAGACCCAACTGCTCAACGCCGGCGTGCTCACCATGCTTCGCCGCACTCGTGGCGACGACATCGACGCCGCCTGTGGGCAGTTGAAGGGGCAGGTCGTGGATCGCACCCGTCGTCAGGCGGAATTCCGCAAGAAACTCGGAGAGGGAGTGGTGAATGCGGCTTGAGCGGTGGGGGTTGCTGGCGGCGCTCGCGTTTGCGTGCGCCGGCTGCGTGGGGGACGGCTCGGGGCTGCGGCCCTCGTCGGCCACCGATGATCGTGCCAAGGGGGCCGAGGTCCATACGGAGCTGGGCCAGCGCTACATGCAGAGCGGCGACCTCAAGGGCGCTATGGAAAAACTGCAAAAAGCGCTGCAGTTCGACCCCAAATACGTTCCCGCGCACACGGTGATCGCCGTGCTCTACGAGCGCATCAACGACCCGGTCAATGCCGAACTGCACTACCGCAAGGCCGTGGAGTTCGACCCGAAAAAGGGCTCCGTGAACAACAATCTTGCCGTTTTCCTGTGCAAGGAACACCGTGCGGCGGAGGCAAAACCCTATTTCGATCGGGCGCTTGCAGACCCCTTCTACGAAACTCCGGACCTCGCGCTGACGAATGCCGGCACCTGCCAGCTGCAGTCGCAGGATTACGATGCCGCGGAGGCGTACTTCCGCAAGGCGCTCGATCGCAATTCGAATAACGCCGATGCCCTGTATCAGATGGCACACGTGTTGTACCTTAAGAACGATGCATTCCGGGCGCGTGCCTTCCTGCAGCGCTACGAGGCGCTGGGGGCGCCGAGCCCGGATTCGTTGAAGCTCGGTCACGATATCGAGCTCCGTCTGGGCAACGGGGAGGGTGCCCAGGACTACGCCAAACGCTTGCGCGAAGGGTTCCCGGATTCGGATCCCGCGCACGCACTCGAAGCCACCGCACGTCAATGACCCCAGTATCTTCGAATTCTTCCGGTCGGGACGGACGCGAGCAGGACATGTTCGCGGGGCTCGAGCCTAACGCAGCCAGGGAAAACGCCATGGAATCCCAACTCGATGCGCCCGCTGACGAGGGCAAGGTGCTGATCGACAACACGCCCACCGCCGGCTTTGGCGCGCGGCTGCGCGCGGCCCGCGAGGCCCGCGGTTACAGCATCGAAGCCTGCGGCCAGGCACTGCGCCTTCCGACCCGCCTCCTGCGCCAGCTCGAGGCCGGCGAGTACGGCGGCATCGACTACCAGGTCTACCTCGCTGGGTACCTCAGCAAGTACGGCCGCCACGTCGGCGTGGAAGAAGAGGCCATCCAGGCCGAACTCGCCCGCCTCACGCCGCGCCAGCCGGAGCTCGTGGTCACCGGTGGCGTATCGCACTCCCGATACCTGTTCGAACGCTACCTCACCGCCGCGACCTACGTGGTGCTGACTGCCGTCATCGTGGTACCGATGGTGTGGCTGGGCGTGCGCGGCACGCTCGATCGCGACATGGTGCGCCTGTCGCCGCTGGACGCCACCCCGGTGGCGCAGCAGGACGCCCCGGCGTCGGCGTCCAGCGCCGGCGTAGCCGCTACGGATGCCAAGCCCGCTGCCACTGAGCCGCGTCCCGAAGACCAGCAGCCCCTCATGGCATCGATGGCCATGTTCCCCCCGCTGGATCACGGCAGCGCCAACAAGGCGCCGCTGGCTTCCGCCGCGCCGGCGCCGGAAGCCAATGCCGGAGCGCAGGGTGGTCACAGCCTCACGCTGAACCTGCCCTCCGCCAGCTGGGTGGAAGTCACGGCCGCCGACGGGTCCCGCCTGGAATACGGCATCCTTCCCGCCGGCACGCAGAAGTCCTACCGCAGCGACGCGCCGCTCGATGTGCGCATCGGCAACGCGAGCGGCGCCCAGGTGTCGATCGACGGCCAGCCCGTGCAGCTCGACACGTTCCGCCGCGCCAATGTAGCCCGTTTCCGCGTCGACGTTCGCGACGGCAAAGCCTCGCCAGTCGCTTTCTGATCCCTCCGGCTCGCTGCGCGGACGCCGCGCGGCGCCGCCCACCCGTGCTTTTCGGGTATCCTTGCCTATTGACCCGTGCCGCCGTCCCCGATGGCTGGCGCGGGCTCGTTCCTTCCCTCGGTTTGCTGCGCGGAGCGCAGTAGGTGATTGCATGGCATTCGACGTATACGACGATTACGAACAAGGCGAACGCGTCCAGCAGTGGCTGCGCAACAATGGCGTTTCGATCGCCGTGGGCATCGGCCTGGGCCTTGCGCTGATCTTCGGCTGGCAGCAGTGGAAGTCGCACCGCGCGAACCACGAGCAGGCCGCCGCCTCCGAGTATTCGGCGTTGCAGCTCGCCGTGTCGCAGAGCCGCGGCAACGAGATCGACATGCGTACCGAGAACCTCCTGAAGGACTACTCGGACACGGCCTGGTCCGTGTTCGCCGCCGGCGAACGCGCGCAGCGCAACGTGATGGCCGGCCAGCTCGACAAGGCCGCGGGGGACCTGGACTGGGCCAAGGCGCATGCCAAGGATCCCACGCTGAAGGCGCTCGTCGAGTACCGCGCCGCCCAGCTGAAGTACGCGCAGGGTAAGCCGCAGGAAGCTATCGCCGCACTCGACGCCATGGACGCCAAGGCATTTGTCGCGCTCTCGCAGGAACTCCGTGGCGATGCGCTGGTCAAGCTGGGTCGTCCCGACGATGCGCGCAAGGCCTACCAGGCGGCCATCGCCGCCATGGGCGACAGTGCACCGCAGCGCGGTGTGGTCCAAACCAAACTCGATGATCTGGCCACGGCCGGGAAGCAGGGTGCATGAAACGTTTCTGGGCAATCGCGTTGACTTCGTCGCTGGCCGTGCTGGCCGGCTGCCACTCGTTCAAGAAGGAAAACGTCGAACCGCCGACCCCGCTCGACAAGAAATTCGAGCCCACGCTCAAGGTCGAGCGCGTATGGAAGTCCAGCATCGGTGACGGTGCCGCCGAATCCGGCGTGCGCATGCGTCCGGTGGTCTCGGACGGCGTGCTGTACGCCGCCAGCACCGACGGCAAGATCGCCGCGTTCGACGCCGCGTCCGGAAAGAAGCTGTGGTCGAAGAGCACGCGCCAGCATGGCTGGTTCGGCTGGGGCGACGCCAAGCGCGAAGACGCCCGCTTCTCCGGCGGTCCGGGCGCCTCGGGCGACCTCGTGGCCATCGGCACGCTCGACGGCCACCTGTACGGCATCAATGCGAAGGACGGCGAGCGCCGCTGGGCCGCGGAGGTTTCCTCGGAAGTCATCACGGCGCCGGTGATCGTGGGCGATCTCGTCGTGGTCCGCTGCAACGACGGCCGTGTCTACGGCATCGACGCCAAGTCCGGCGAGCGCCGCTGGGTGTACGACCAGTCGCAGGTGCCGCTGCTCAGCCTGCGCGGCAACGGCCGCCTGCTCGTCGCCAATGGCGTGGTGTTCTTCGGCAGCGATGCCGGCAAGCTGGTGGCCCTTCGCCTCGACAACGGCGAGAAGCTCTGGGAACAGACGCTCGCCACCGGCGAAGGCCGCACCGAGATCGACCGCCTGGCCGACGCGGACGGCGCCCTGGTGCTCGACGGCAGCACGCTGTACGGTGCCGCCTACCATGGTCAGCTGACCGCGATCGACGGTCCCAGCGGCCGCCCACTGTGGAACCATGCCCTTTCCACCTTCACCTCGCTCGACGTGCACGGCAATGCCGTCTACGGCGTGGACGACGTGTCTCAGGTCGTGGCCTACGACAAGTCCGGCGGCGCCAACATCTGGAAGCAGGACGGGCTGAAGTACCGCTGGCTCACGGGGCCGGCGGTGCAGGGCAACTACGTGGTAGTCGGCGACCTCGACGGTCACATCCACTGGCTCAACGGTGCCGACGGCAAGATCGTCGCCCGCGAGCGCCTGTCCAAGAAAGCCATTCGTGCCCAGCCTCTCGTGGTGGGCGACACCGTTTACGTCGAGGATGTCGAGGGCCACATCGGCGCCTACCGCATCCCGGCGAACTGATCCAAGGAATGATGTACCCCCATGTTGCCCGTCGTCGCTCTGGTCGGCCGCCCCAACGTCGGTAAGTCGACCCTCTTCAACGCGTTGACGCGCAGCAGGGACGCCCTCGTCGCCGATATGCCCGGCGTCACCCGCGACAGGCACTACGGTGTCTGCCGCCTCGGTCCCCGGCCCTTCGTGGTCGTGGACACGGGTGGCCTGTCTGGCAGCGACGAAGGTATGGAAGGCCTCACCGCCCAGCAGGTTCGCGCCGCCATCGCGGAAGCGAACCTGCTGGTCTTCGTGGTCGATGCGCGCGAGGGCATCCTGCCCCTCGACGCTTCGATCCTCAGCGAGCTCCGCCGCAGCGGCAAGCCGATCATCGTCGTGGTCAACAAGACCGACGGCGTGGACGAAGGCGTCGCGCTGGGTGAATTCGCCTCGTTCGGCATCGCCGAGACCCTGCCTGCATCCGCCGCGCACAGCCGCGGCGTCGACACGCTCGTGGCAAAGGCGCTGCCGTACCTCCCGGACGACCGCGACGACGATCCCGCCCTCGAAGACCAGGGCATCCGCGTGGCGATCGTCGGCCGCCCGAACGCCGGCAAGTCCACGCTCATCAATCGCCTGCTGGGCGAGGACCGGCTCATCGTGTCGGACCTCGCGGGTACCACCCGCGACCCGATCCGCGTCTCGCTGGAGCGTGACGGCCGCCGCTATACGCTCGTCGACACCGCCGGCGTCCGGCGCCGGTCGCGCGTGGAAGAGGCAGTAGAAAAGTTCAGCGTCATCAAGACGTTGCAGTCCATTGCTGCCTCGCAGGTAACGGTCGTGATGATCGATGCGCGGGAGAACCTCGCCGACCAGGACCTCACCCTCATCGGCCATGCCATCGAGGAAGGCCGCGCGCTGGTGATCGCCGTCAACAAGTGGGACGGCATGGACAGCTACCAGCGCGAGCAGACACAGAAGGCCCTCGAGCGCCGCCTGCAGTTCGCCGAGTGGGCGAAGACGGTATTCATCTCGGCGCTGCACGGCTCGGGGCTGCGCGAACTGATGAAGGCCGTGGTCCGCGCCCACGCTGCGGCGACGAAGGTGCTCTCCTCGAGCGAACTCACGCGCACGCTTGAGAAGGCCTATGAGGCCTATCAGCCGCCGCTGGTCCGTGGCCACGCACCGAAGCTGCGATACGCGCATCCTGGCGGGTCGAACCCGCCGACGATCGTCATCCATGGCAGCCGCACCAAGCATATTGCGCCGGCGTATCGTCGTTACCTGGAAGGCTTCTTCCGGAAGCGCTTCCGCCTTGAAGGGACGCCGGTCCGCATCGATTTCCGCGACGGCGAGAATCCCTTCGCCGGAAAGAAAAACGTCCTGACGGAAGGCCAGCAGCGCCGCCGCCAGCGCATGATTCGTAACGCGAAGCGACGCGAGAAGTAAGCGTCGCTCTCGCGGAGGAGCGAGGCATGACCGAGGACCTCAACCGCGACCGCTGGCTGGCCGACATCCGCTCGAAAGTAGGCGAGGTCGCAGCCACCGAAGCATTGGCCCGCCAACTGGGCGGCGCCTTGCTCATCGACGTGCGCGAGGACAACGAGCGCGCCAGCGGCGTGCCGGCCGGCGCCCTGGGGCTCTCGCGCGGTTTCCTCGAACTTCGTATCGAACAGACCGAGCCGGATCGGCAGCGCGAGATCCTCGTGCTGTGCGGCAGCGGGCAGCGTTCGTTGCTTGCCGCCGAAGCCCTGCAGCGCATGGGGTATCGGCGGGTATCGTCCGTCGCAGGTGGCATGGGCGCATGGAAGGCCGCCGGCCTGCCGGTGGCTGCCGGCGCACTCGATCCGGATGCGGCCGAGCGTTATGCGCGGCAGGTCCTGTTGCCCCAGGTCGGCGAAGCCGGGCAGGCGAAGCTCGACGCCGCGCGTGTAGTCGTGGTCGGTGCGGGTGGTCTCGGGGCGCCGGCCTTGCTGTACCTGGCCGCTGCCGGCGTCGGCGACATCACCCTGATCGACGACGATCGGGTCGAGCGTTCCAACCTGCACCGGCAGGTGATTCATGCGGACTCCCGCGTGGGACTCGGCAAGGCGGAGTCGGCGCGGATGACCCTGGCAGCCCTGAACCCGCGCGTCAGGGTCGGGGTGGTCGCCGAACGTCTGCGGGCGGAGAACGTCGAGGCGCTGATCCGCGGCCACGACGTGGTGATCGACGGCGCCGACAACTTCGCCACGCGCTACCTCCTGGCGGCAGCCACGCGCCGGCTCGGTCTACCGATGGTCTATGCGGCCATCGAGCGCTTCAGCGGCCAGGCGAGCGTGTTCGACCCGCGCCGCGAGGATTCCCCTTGCTATCGCTGCCTGTTCCCGGAGCCGCCGTCCGCGGCCGACGCGCCGAATTGCAGCGAGGCGGGCGTGCTGGGCGTGCTGCCTGGGCTGGTCGGCCTGGTCCAGGCGACCGAGGCGCTGAAGCTGCTGCTCGGCATTGGCCAGCCGCTGGTCGGGCGCCTCCTGACCTACGACGCGCTGGGCATGCGCTTCCGCGAGCTGACGTTGCGCCGCGATCCGCATTGTCCCGGTTGTGGCCCCGGGGCGCGCTTCGGAGGGTACGTCGACCTCGAGCGCATGTGCGCCGCGGCAGGCTGAGGTGCGTTAGCGCACTTTCCTACGGAGCAGGTATTCCAGGGTCTCCCCGGACCACCGAATACATTGCAGCGTCCAAAGGCTCACCCCTAACAATCAATCGTTTGCGAAGCATTCCTTCGAACACACCTCCAAGTCGTTCAGCCGTGCGCCGGCTTGGCAGGTTGTGTTCCGCCGCCACGATCTCCAGGCGGACCACCTTCACGGCAGCGAACGCGAAGCCGATCGCCAGACGTCCGGCCCGGGTAGCGATGCCACGGCCCTGTTCCGACTGCCGTACCCAGTACCCCAGGTTGGCGAAGCGCTGTTCCTTGTTACGTTGGTTCACGCCCATCCCGCCAAGCAGGCGGTCCGTCTTCGCATCGACGATCAGCATCTCGAAGCCGTCGGCGAGCAACCAGGATTTGCGGGCCGCTTCCATCCAAGCTTCCGCGTCAGCGCTGGCGTATCCGGCGTGGCACCAGTCCTGCCAGCGGCCCACGGTTTCCACCGACTCCCGCACGGCCTCTGCCAGCGCATCGGCATCGCCGCGGCGATGCGCGCGCAGGGAAACGACGCCATCGGTCAGGCCGGTCGGGTAGGAAAGGGTATCGATGCTCATGCATCCATTCTAACGATCAGCGATAATGCGCCGCTTTCCGCACGGCGATATCCCATGACCGCACGCATCCTCGACGGCAAGCGCATCGCCCACGAACTGCTCGAGCACATCGCCCGCCGCGTCGAGCGACGCGTGGCGGCTGGCAAGCGCGTTCCCGGCCTGGCCGTGGTGCTCGTGGGCGACGACCCGGCCTCGGCGGTTTACGTCAGGAACAAGCGCCGCGCCTGCCAGCAGGTGCACTTCGAATCCTTTGGTTACGATCTGCCGGCGTCCACTTCGCAGGCCGAGCTTTTCGCGCTCATCGACAAGCTCAACGCGGATCCGGCCGTGCACGGCATCCTCGTACAGTCGCCGCTGCCCGGGCATATCGACGAGGACGCGCTGGTCGATCGCATCGATCCGGGCAAGGACGTCGACGGCTTCCAGGCGGTGAACGTCGGCCGGCTCGCGCTGCGCCGTTTCGGTCTGCGACCGTGCACCCCGAAGGGCGTGATGACCTTGCTGGGCCATACGGACCGGCCCGTACGCGGCCGCCATGCGGTGATCGTCGGCGTGTCCAACCACGTGGGTCGTCCTCTCGCCCTGGAGCTTCTGATTGCTGGCAGTACAGTGACTTGCTGCCACAAGTTCACGCAGGATCTCGCGGGATTTGTACGTCAGGCCGACATCCTCGTCGTGGCTGCCGGCAAGCCGGGGCTGGTGAAGGGCGAGTGGGTGAAGCCGGGTGCGGTGGTGGTGGACGTCGGGATCAACCGTCTCGAGGATGGCCGCCTCGTGGGCGACGTCGAATTCGCGCCGGCCGCGGAACGCGCGTCCTGGATCACGCCGGTACCGGGCGGCGTCGGCCCGATGACGGTGGCGACCCTCATGGAGAACACCCTGGAAGCCGCCGAGGCCCTCGACCCCTGACTGTAGGAGCGCGCTTGCGCGCGACCGCCCTTCGCATCTCCGCAACAGGTCCTGTTGCTCTTCGCGAAAACCTGTCGCGTGCAGGCGCGCTCCTACCCAATGGGTGCAACGCACGCTATAATGCCGCGATTTACTCGCGGGACTAATGCTATGCGCATCCTTGCCGAGGCACTCACTTACGACGACGTGTTTCTGGTTCCCGGTCACTCCACGGTCATGCCGCGCGATGTGGACACCTCGACGCGCTTCACGCGCGGTCTCCGCCTGAACATCCCCATCGTGTCCGCCGCCATGGACACCGTCACCGAGGCCCGCCTCGCGATCACCATGGCGCAGAACGGCGGCATCGGCATCATCCACAAGAACATGTCGTTCGAACAGCAGGCCGCCGAAGTGCGCCTGGTGAAGAAGTTCGAAGCCGGCGTCATCCGCAATCCCATCACCGTGCGCCCCGACACTTCCATCGGCGAAGTGCTCCAGCTGACCCGCGCGCACAACATCTCCGGCGTGCCGGTGGTCGACGGCGAAAAGCTCGTCGGCATCGTCACCAGCCGCGACCTGCGTTTCGAGCGCAAGCACGACGATCCCGTCCGCAACATCATGACCCGCGAAGACCGCCTGGTCACGGTGGGCGAGGGCGCGTCGCACGACGAAGTGCTGCAGCTGCTGCACAGGAACCGCATCGAGAAGGTCCTGGTCGTCAACGAGGGTTTCCAGCTCCGTGGCCTCATCACGGTGAAGGACATCCAGAAGGCCCGCGACAATCCGAACGCCGCCAAGGATTCGCATGAGCGGCTGGTCGTCGGCGCCGCGGTCGGCGTGGCAGGCGACACCGAGCAGCGCGTGGAAGCACTGGTGGAAGCCGGCGTCGACGTCATCGTGGTCGACACGGCCCACGGCCATTCGCAGGCAGTCATCGACCGCGCCGGCTGGGTCAAGAAGCGCTACCCGCAGGTGCAGGTGATCGCCGGCAACATCGTCACGGGCGAGGCGGCGCGTGCGCTGCTGGACGCTGGCGTCGATGCGGTGAAAGTCGGCGTGGGCCCCGGCTCCATCTGCACCACGCGTATCGTCACCGGTATCGGCGTGCCGCAGATCACCTCGATCGACCTCGTGGCCACCGCGCTGAAGGGCGAGATCCCGCTCATCGCCGATGGCGGCATTCGCTACTCTGGCGACATCCCCAAGGCGCTCGCCGCCGGTGCGTCTTCGGTGATGCTCGGCTCCATGTTCGCCGGTACCGAAGAGGCGCCGGGCGAGGTGGAACTGTTCCAGGGCCGTTCGTACAAGAGCTACCGCGGCATGGGCTCCATCGGCGCCATGCAGCTGGGCTCGAAGGACCGTTACTTCCAGGACGAGGCGGATGCCGACAAGCTCGTGCCGGAAGGCATTGAGGGTCGCGTGCCGTATCGCGGTCAGCTGCGCAACATCATCCACCAGCTGATCGGCGGCCTGCGTGCCTCGATGGGCTACATGGGTGCGGCCACGGTGGAAGAGATCCACGCCAAGGCCCAGTTCGTGAAGGTGACCGGTGCCGGTGTGCGCGAAGCGCATCCGCACGACATCCAGATCACGAAGGAAGCACCGAACTACCGCCTGGACTGACGCCTCCGGGCGCTCACTCCAGGTGACCCAGGACGCCCGCCGCAAGTGGGCGTTCTGCTTTTCAGCATCATCAAACTGCAGGCTGCCAGATGACCGACATTCACAGTGACAAGATCCTCATCCTAGACTTCGGTTCGCAGTACACGCAGCTGATCGCCCGCCGCATCCGCGAGATCGGCGTCTATTGCGAAGTCTGGGCATGGGATCATGCGCCGGAAGAGATCCGCGGCTTCGCGCCGCGCGGTGTCATCCTTTCGGGCGGCCCGGAATCGGTCACCGAGGACGAATCCCCGCGCGCGCCGCAGGTAGTGTTCGATCTGGGGGTGCCGGTGCTCGGCATCTGCTACGGCATGCAGACCATGGCCGAACAGCTCGGCGGCAAGGTGGAGGCTGGGCACCATCGCGAGTTCGGCCCCGCTACGATCACCTTCGGCAACTGCGCCCTGTTCGAAACCGTGGTGCAGGACGGCGAATCGCTCGGCGTGTGGATGTCGCATGGTGATCGCGTCACCGCGATCCCGGAAGGTTTCAGCGTCACCGCTTCCACGCCGAGCCTGCCCCTGGCCGCGATGGCCGACGACGCGCGCCGCTTCTACGGCCTCCAGTTCCACCCCGAGGTGACGCACACCAAGCGCGGCATGGAACTGTTGCGCCGCTTCGTCGTCGACCTCTGCGGCTCCGCGACCCTGTGGGATGCCGCGCACATCATCGACGACGCCGTGGAGCGCGTGCGCGCCCAGGTCGGCAGCGACCGCGTGCTGCTAGGCCTCAGCGGCGGCGTGGATTCCTCCGTGGTGGCGGCGCTGCTGGAAAAGGCGATCGGCGACCAGCTCACCTGCGTCTTCGTCGACACGGGCTTGCTGCGTTACCAGGAAGGCGACCAGGTCATGTCGACCATGGCCGAGCACATGGGCGTTCACGTGATTCGCGTGGACGCCAGGCAACGCTTCTTCGACGCGCTGGCCGGCGTGGAAGATCCGGAAGCGAAGCGCAAGGTCATCGGCCGACTGTTCGTTGAAGTATTCGACGAGGAGTCGTCGAAGCTCGAGGGCGTGAAATGGCTGGCCCAGGGTACGATTTATCCCGACGTGATCGAATCGGCCGGCAGCAAGACGGGCAAGGCTCACGTCATCAAGAGCCACCACAACGTGGGTGGCTTGCCCGAGCACATGAAGCTCAAGCTGGTTGAGCCCTTGCGCGAACTGTTCAAGGACGAGGTGCGCCGCATCGGCGTCGAACTCGGCCTGCCGCGCGAGATGGTCTACCGCCACCCGTTCCCGGGTCCTGGCCTGGGTGTGCGCGTGCTCGGCGAAGTGAAGCCGGAGTACGTTGACCTGCTCCAGCGCGCGGACAACATCTTCATCGAGGAACTGCGGGCCCACGGGCTGTACGACCGGGTGAGCCAGGCCTTCGCGGTATTCCTGCCGGTACGATCGGTGGGCGTCGTCGGCGACGGCCGTGCTTACGAATGGGTGATAGCGCTGCGCGCCGTGGAGACGATCGACTTCATGACGGCGCATTGGGCGCATCTGCCGTACGACTTCCTTGATAAGTGCTCAACTCGTATTATCAATGAGTTGCGTGGTATTTCTCGGGTTGTTTATGACATCTCCGGGAAGCCGCCGGCGACGATTGAGTGGGAGTGACGGGGACGCGACCAGCTAGCGATCCGAGTTCGAGCGCGCAGAGGCGGCGACCACCGGACTAACCGCGGCCCTCGTTGCAGAAAAAGGGGGGGCGGCACCGTTATCTGCATGTGAAGGCGCCTGTATCAGGATGGCGGTTGCTACCGACGTCTCACTTCGTACACTCGCTCCCCGGTATATGAGGACCCGTGATCGCTCGAGCGACGGACCATGGGGACTCGGACGAGGGCAGGCGGCGGCCGCAGGGCGCCACGCGATACTTCATAATCGACGGTTCGCTCCGGCAGAGTCCGGGGCGTTACAGTACCCGGTCGAGCAGCAATGGAAGGTCTCAGAGCCATGTCGAACGTCGAGAAATTCCCCACCGGTCAGCGTGCGCTGACCGAGTTCGAAGCGCTTGTCGCGGCCGGTCCCACTGTGCTGGAGGCCATTCCTGGCGCCGTCTACCTGTGCGACCGCGACGGCTGGCTCGTTGCCTTCAATGCGGAGGCCGCCGGTCTCTGGGGTCGCACGCCTGATCTGGACGGCGCGAGGGAGCGTTTTTGCGGCTCGCACCGCCTGTTCCTGCTCGACGGCACGCCGCTGCGGCCTGAAGAGTGCCCGATGGCAGATGCGGTACGCCTGGGCACCGCGACGAGGAACGCCGAGGTCATCATGGAACGCCCCGACGGCTCCCGCTTCACGGCCCTGGTCAATATCCGGGTCCTGAAAGATCGTCATGGCGCCGTGCAAGGAGCAATCAACTGCTTTCAGGACATCTCGGCCCAGAAGGCGGCCGAGGAAGAGGCCCGCCGCAAGAACAGGGACCTGGAAGATTTCTTCGACAACGGCGCCGTAGGGCTGCACATCGTCAGTGGCGAAGGCATCATCCTGCGGGCAAACCAGGCGGAACTGGACCTGTTGGGGTACAAGGCCGAGGAGTATGTCGGCCGCCACATAGCCGGATTCCACGCAGATGCGCCGGTCATCGGCGAGATTCTCCAGAAGCTCTCGCGCGGCGAGCCCATCGAGCGCCATCCCGCGCGGCTTCGCGCGAAGGATGGTTCCATCAAGCATGTGCTCATCACGTCGAACGGCCGCTTCAACGACGGAAAGTTCGTCAACACGCGCTGCTTCACGATGGACGTGACGCATCTGCATGAAGCCGAAGTCGCCCGTCGCGACAGCGAGCAGCATATGCGGGACCTGTTGGAAGCCCTGCCGGCCGCCGTCTACACGACGGACGCGAATGGACGGATCACGTTCTTCAACAAGGCCTGCATCGAGATGGCTGGCCGTACGCCGCAGCTTGGCGACGAATGGTGCGTTACATGGCGGCTCTATACCTCCGACGGCGTGCCCTTGCCTCATGACCAGTGCCCGATGGCGGTGGCGTTGAAGGAAAACCGGCCTGTGCGGGGCGTCGAAGCCATGGCGGAACGTCCGGACGGAACGTTCGTGCCGTTCACGCCGTACCCCACGCCACTGCACGACGCCAATGGCAAGCTGATCGGTGCGATCAACATGCTCGTGGACATCAGCGAGCGCAAGCGGGCGGAAAACCGGCAGAAAACGCTGATCGACGAATTGAACCACCGGGTGAAGAATACCCTGGCGATCGTCCAGTCATTGGCGATGCAGACGGTTCGCCACTCGGACGACTTGCAGGATTTCAGCCGGCGGTACGAATCGCGGCTGATCGCACTGGCCCGTGCGCACGATCTCCTGACGACACGGCATTGGGAAAACGCTCCACTCGACTTCCTGGCGCGGGAAATCCTGGCGCCCATGCCGGATGCGGAAAAGCGAGTCCACATCCAGGGCCCGGCGGTCAAGCTGAACCCGAAAGAGGCGCTCAGCCTGACGATGGCCTTGGGCGAACTCGCGACCAACGCCGCAAAATACGGCGCCTTGTCTTCCGAGGCCGGGGAATTGGCGTTGAGCTGGCAGGTGCGGGAGGATGCGGATCCGGCAACGGTAGAGCTCACCTGGCAGGAACGGGGCGGGCCGCCGGTGCAAGCGCCGACACGGCGGGGGTTTGGCTCGCGGCTTATGGAGCGCTGTGTCGAGCGTGACCTGAACGGCAAACTCGACCTGGTCTTCGAGCCCGATGGGCTGTATTGCCAGATGAGCATTCCTTTGCGAGGAGCGGCGCTGAATGGTTGAGTTGACCGGCCTTCGAGCCCTGGTGGTCGAAGATGAAGGGGGCGTGGCGCTGCTCATCGAGGCGATGCTGGAAGAGTTGGGCTGCGAAGTCGCCGCATCCGTGGGCTCGCTGCCCAAGGCCCTGGAGATCGCGGACAGCGAGTCCTTCGATTTCGCGGTGCTCGATGTGAACATCGTCGGGGGACTGGTATTTCCCGTCGCCGAGGTGCTGCGACGTCGCCGGCTGCCATTCGTCTTCAGCACGGGCTATGGTCGCATGGGCGTTCCGGATGTCTTCAAGGACTGCGCCGTCCTGAGCAAGCCGTTCGCCATGCCGGATCTGGAGCAGGCGCTCCGTCTGGCTTTGCAGCAACCCTGCTGACAGCGCATCCGCAGTCATGCAACCCAGCATCCGCATCGGGTGTGCCGGCTGGTCGCTTCCATCGAAGGTAGCCAGCCTGTTCCCACCGGAAGGCAGCCACCTGCAGCGTTACGCACAGGTGTTCCCGTGCGTGGAAATCAACTCGTCCTTCTATCGGTCTCACCAGCCGAAGACCTACCTGAGCTGGGCGGAGAGCGTGCCAAAGGGATTTCGCTTCAGCGTAAAGATGCCGCGCACCGTCACTCACGACCTGAGATTGCGACAGTGCGAAAGGCCTGTACGCGACTTCCTCGATGAGATCGCGTCGCTTGGGAATACGCTGGGCTGCGTCCTCGTTCAACTGCCACCGAGCCTGGCGCTCGACAAACGAGGCGCCACGGCCTTCTTCTCATTGCTGCGCCGATGCACGCAGGTACCCATCGCTTGTGAACCCCGGCATGCGACCTGGTTCACTCCCTTGGGCAGCGCCATCCTGAGGGATGCGGGCATTGCCTGCGTGCAGGCGGATCCGCCGCCTGTCGCCGATGCCGATTGTCGAGGCGATCCTGCGCTTCTCTATCTGCGCCTGCACGGCACACCCCATGTCTATTATTCGGCCTACGACGACGCATTCCTCGAACGTGTTGCGGTGCAGATACGCCGCGCACACGCGGAGAAGAGGGAGGTCTGGTGCATCTTCGACAATACGGCGCGGGGCGCGGCCGTGCCCAACGCGATGACGTTGCTGGAGCGATTGGCTTAGGTTCACTGCCTGCTGCCGATCATCGCGCCTCAGCCCAGGCAACGGCATCCTCACCTGCGGGAATCCGCAGCGGACTCGCGGGATCGGTGACGGCGCGCCACACGGCCTCGGCCACATCCGGGGAGCGGGTCATCGGGCCCGGCTCGCTCAAGCTGGCCATAAAACCCTGCACGAGGTCGGCATAGGCTTCGTGGTCGAGGCCCTGCATATGGGCGCGGCCGTTTTCGGCGAAACGGGTTTCGGGCGAACGGCCTGGCAGTACCAGGTGCGCGCGCACGCCAAACTGTACGAGTTCCAACGCCATCGACGCCGTGAATGCGTTGACCGCCGCCTTGCTCGCCGTATAAGCCGAGACCAGCGGGATCGACCGCAAGGTGACGCTCGAGGTGACGTTGACCACCACTCCTGCGCGGCGCTGCCGGAACTGCGGCAACACCGCCTGCGTCACGGCCATCGTGCCGAACGTATTGGTTTCGAAGACCTCGCGCGTCGTCGTCATCGGGGTCACCTCGAAGGGTGCCGCCGCGCCGATACCCGCGTTGTTGACGAGCGCGTCTATCGGACCTGCGGCCTCGACGGCCCGCCGGATGCTTTCCGCATCCGTCACGTCGAGCGCGAGCGTGCGCAGACGGTCCGAACGGGGCAGCACGTCCTCGCGTGGCGTGCGCATCGTGGCGACCACGTTCCAGTCGCGATCCAGGAAGTATCTTGCGATTTCAAGGCCAAAGCCGGACGAACATCCGGTGATCAGAATGGTCTGCATGGGTCTCTCTCGGGTGGTTGGTGGGGACAACGACACGATAGATCGCTCCACTCGGACCCTCTATAATCCGAAGTCCGCAAATAATTAGCGAGAGTCCGAAGATGATCGATCCGCTCGCGGAGGTCGTCACGCTGCTCCAGCCGAGCGCCCGGTATTCGAAGCTGGTTTCCGGTGCCGGGCCCTGGCGTGTCAGCCGCTCGGACGCCGGACATCCCTTCTACTGCGTCGTTCTCGAGGGTGCTTGCGTCCTCGAGGTCGAAGGGCGCGGTCCTCTCGAACTCCGCGCGGGAGATTTCGTCCTGGTTCCGGATGCCTACGGCGTAGCGATGTCGAGCGTCGCACCGATGCCACCCGGCGCTCCTGATAGCGTGCCGGTCGTGCTGGCCGCCGGCGAATTCCGCATCGGCGACGTGGACGGCCCCACCGACCTGCGCATGCTCGCCGGCCATTGTGTCTTCGGCTCTCCAGACGCCGCCTTGCTGGTGTCGCTGCTTCCCCAGGTCGTGCACGTGCGCGGCGAACCGCGCTTCGCCATCCTGGTCCAGCTCGTGAGGGACGAGTTCCAAAGCCAGCGTCCGGGGCGCGAGGTCATCCTCGCCCACCTGCTTGAAGTCCTGCTGATCGAGGCGCTGCGATCCACGGCCACGACCGCGGACTCGCACGGGCTCGTGCAAGGGCTTGCCGACGAACGTCTCGCCACGACCATTCGCCTGATGCACGAAAGTCCGACGGCGGCATGGACCGTTGCGCAGCTGGCGAAGGAGGCCGCACTTTCACGCTCGGCATTCTTCGAGCGATTCAGCCGGACGATCGGCATGGCACCGATGGAATACCTCACTCGCTGGCGGATGGCCTTAGCCAAAAACATGCTCCGGCGCGGCGATGTGGGGATCGCCGAAGTTGCGGAACGTGTCGGTTACGGCTCCGCCAGTGCTTTCAGTGTTGCGTTTACCCGCCACGTCGGGCTTCCCCCGGCCCGGTACGCACGCGAGCAGTTGTTGTCTGATGTCTGATGGGAGCGAAGGGTGACCCAGCACGATCTTTTTGGCGAAACGCCGGCGCATGTGACGAGTGCCGCGCAGCCGCGCCAACCCTCGGCGGCGATGCGGCACACCTGGTTCTTCGCCTTGCGACCATCGCCCGACGATGCCCGCCGCATTCATGCGTTTGCGGGGGAATTGTTTGAGCGTCATGGCGTGCCGGGAAAACGCCACGATCCGGACCGTCTACACATCACGCTTGCCCTGGTCGGAGACGACCCCGATGCCAGCATCGTGGACGCGGCGTGCCGCGCGGCGGATTCGATCTCCTTACCTGGCCTCGACGTATGCTTCGACACCGCCATGACGTTCTCCGGCGGCGCGCTCGTGTTGGTGGGCGGCGAAGGCATGGACGCGGTACGCACGTTGCGTACCGCGCTTGCCTGCGCATTGGCCGACAGGGGATTTAAGCTGCCACGTGCCTATGAGCCGCACATGACCTTGTGCTACGACCCGCGACACCGCCTGGCGAAAACGCCGATTGAGCCGGTCGGTTTTCGTGTCGAGGAGTTTGCACTGGTCAAGAGCTATGTGGGGCTTTCACGCCACGAGGTTTTGAATACGTGGCGCTTGACCGGTTGATGCGATCCAGGTTCAGTGACTCGAGAACTCGAGCCGTTCGAGATCGGCGATGAGGCCGGGGCCGGTCGGCTTCCAGCCGAGCCTCTCCTGCGTCAGCGCGCTGGAGGCTGGCATGTCATATCCGGCGAACCTGGCGAGCCACCCGAAAAAGCCCTGGGTCTCCTCCGGTGCGATCGACTTGACCGGCAGGTTCAGGCGTCGGCCGATGGCTTCGACGATGTCGTGCATCGCAATACCCTGTTCCGCCACGGCGTGATATTTCGCATCTGGCTGGGCCTTCTCGAACGCCAGCCTGTAGAGACGAGCGACGTCGAGAACATGCGCCGCCGGCCACCGGTTGAGACCGTCGCCGACATAGGCGCATACGCCTTTTTCCCGGAACATCGCGATCATTGGCGTGATCAGGCCCTGGGTGAGTGGGTCGTGGACCTGCGGTAGCCGCACCACCGAGACATTAAGGCCATTGGCGGAGAGTGCGGCGGCGGCCTCTTCCGACGCCGCGCGGGGATGCACATCGGATCCGACAACAGAATTGTCCTCCTTCGCCGGCTCGCCGGGCACGGTGTTGGCGATGGGCGTCCCGGAGGTGATGACAAGCGGGCGGTCAGTGCCGGCGAGAGCCGAGCCCAGCGCTTCGATGACACGACGATCGTCCGCGCAGTTTTGAGCAAAACGCGAGAAGTCGTGGTTGAACGCGAGGTGGATGACGCCATCCGAACGAAGTGCGCCTTCCTTGAGGCTGTCAGGCTCGGCGATCGATCCGCGATAGGGCTCGGCGCCCGCAGCGGCAAGCGCCGCGGCTTTCTCTTCGGAGCGATAAAGGCCGATCACCTGGTGGCCCGCGGCGATCAGTTCCTTCACGGTCCGCGAGCCGATGTTGCCGGTGGCGCCAGTCACAAACACACGCATTGGGAGCTCTCCAGGGTTCGTTGGAGATAACCTCCGTCATTCGTTTATGCTGGTAAAGTAGTGACGTTATTCTAGTAATGCGACTAACAGGATGAGCGTATTGCCCGCAACAGACAACCCGCTCGGCGCGTATCTGCGGGATCGCCGGATGAAGCTCGATCCAACGGCGTTCGGCCTACCCCTGGAGCGCCGTCGCACCCAGGGTCTGCGCCGCGAGGAAGTGGCGCAGCGCGCCAACATCAGCCCGACCTGGTACACATGGCTCGAACAGGGGCGAGGGGGAGCGCCCTCGGTCGATGTCCTCGACCGCATCGCCCATGCCCTGATGCTCACGGACGTCGAACGCGAGCACCTGTTCCTGCTTGGCCTCGGGCGACCCCCTGAAGCGCGCTACCGGAAGAATGAAGGCGTCACTCCGCGGCTCCAGCGGGTGCTGGATGTGTTGAACCCGACCCCCGCCCTGATCCGCACCGCGACCTGGGACGTCCTGGCCTGGAACAAGGCGGCGACGGTCATGTTGATGGATTATGGATCGCAGCCGCCCGATCAGCGGAACATCCTGCGCTTCATCTTTCTCGATCCGCGGGCGCGGGCGGCGCAATACGACTGGGAGAGCGTGGCGCGGTTCGCACTGGGTTCCTTCCGGGTGGATGCGGCGCGTGCGGGCGCCGCGGCCGACGTGAAGTCCCTTGTCGAGGAGCTGTGCCGGCTCAGTCCGGAGTTCAAGGCGATGTGGGGGGAAAACGGTCTTCACGGCGGCAGGCACGAGGCCATCAAGCACATACGTCATCCGGCGCTCGGCCCACTTGCCTTCGAGTACTCGGTGTTCGCCGTCGACGGCAGGACCGATCTCGCGATGGTCATCTACAACCCGGCGACTCCCGCGGATGCGCAGAAGATCCGTTCGCTGATCGATACGACCTCATGAGGTCATGCATGCCTGGCCGTCCGCTCCTCGATCGCCCGGATGACGGCCACCATGTCCTCGCCAGCCAGGCCAAGGGCTTCGGTTTCGCGGAAGAGCGCAAGGCATGAATCCATCTGGGGCGAGGCGATGCCGGCCTCGCGCGCAGCGTCCACGATCAGGCGGCTGTTCTTCAGGACGTCTGCGATCCCGGCTTGCCGGGCGAAGTCGCGATGCACGAGTTTCGAAGCCTTCATCCGGGAGACGCTGCTTGCCATCGGTCCGGCATCGAGGACGGCGGCGAGGCGTTCGACGTCAAGGCCGAGGCGCTCTGCGAAATGCGCCGCTTCGGCGAGACCGGTCACCATCGTGATCAGGAAGGTGTTGACCGCGAGCTTCATGCGCAACGCCCCTGGCACGGCACCGCACTCGAAAAACTCCTTGCAGACCGGTGCCAGGAGTGTCCGCACGCTGGCGAGGTCCTCCGGCGCTCCTGCCAGCATGCCGATGAGGTCGCCCGTCTCCGCGGGTTTACGCGAGCCGGAGACCGGTGCTTCCACATATCGCCCACCAGCCGCCGCAATGTCGGCGGCCAGGCCTTCCGAATAACTCGGGGCGACCGTGCTCATCGCGACGATCCGGCGCCCGCCGACGCGACTGGCAAACGCCGCTGTGCCACGTCCGAGCACCTCGTCGGTGGCGGCCTCGTCCGCGAGCATGAGGAAGGTGGTGTCGCATGGCGCGAGCACGTCGGCGGGGAAGGAGGCTACCGTCGCGCCGGCAGCTGCCAAGGGCTTAGAACGTTCCGCAGAACGGTTCCATACGATAAGCCGTGTTCCGGCTCTGACTAGGTTGAGGGCCATCGGCGAGCCCATCGTTCCCAACCCGATGAAGCCGATCGGCTTCGACGCGTTCATCGAGGTTTCCTCACGTGTTGCGGGCGCAAGCTTGGCATGCCCGGGCGTTTGCAGCGGGTATCGCTATAGTGCGAGTCAGGCATCGATCAGCGTGGTCGGGGCGCGCCGGGAGTGAGACGCTGGGCTCCCGCCTTCGCAGGAGCGACGGTCTGGTTCGTCTTGGTCGGCCGCTTAGTGCGTTCCCGGACGACGGCGTCGCAGGGCAGGAGCCTGCTGGTTTCGCCGAGATCCTCCGCATGGTGGGTGCCCCATTCGCTCAGCGCCTGTACCACCGGGCGCAGGCTCTCGCCCAGCGGCGTGAGTTCGTACTCAATGCCTTGTCTGTCGTCTTCGCTGTTGTGGCGGGCAACAAGCCCGTGTTCTTCGAGCGCCCGTAGCTGCTCGATCAACACCTTCTGCGAAATGCCGATGATGCGCTTTTCCAGTTCGCGGGTGCGCTGCGGTCCATCGAGAAGCGCATGAACGATGTTGACCTTCCAGCGCCCCGAAAGCACGGCCAGAGCGCGCTCGACAGCCAGGCCAGGCAACCGCTTGGTGATCTTCATGTGCCGGTACCGCTGACCAAAAAGTGTGTGGAACCCAGGACTACCCAAACCTATCTTTCGATCATTCCTGATCGGAGATAGGCATATGGTAAACCTGTTTGATCCTCACGTTCTCAGCGGCACGGTTTTGCTAAAAAATCGTGTAGTCATGCCCCCGATGACGCGTACGCGTACGGACCCCGGCGATATCCCGAATGCGCTGATGGCCAAGTATTATGGACAGCGGGCTGGCGCCGGCCTGATCATCACCGAGGCGGCCGACGTGCACCCCTCCAGCAATGGCTATGCCATGACTCCCGGCATCTACAACGAGGCCCAGAAGAACGGTTGGCGCCTGGTGACCGACGAAGTCCATCGCAAGGGTGGCACGATCTTCGTGCAGATCTGGCATGTCGGCCGCATGGCCCATCCCTCGCTCATGCCTAACGGCGAGGCCCCTTGGGGCGTTACCGAGCAGCCGGCCGAAAACTCGGACGTGTTCGCGCACGACGAGCATGGCGTGCTGGGGTATATGCGCGCGGGCAAGCCCAGGCGGCTCGCCACCGAGGAAGTGTCCGCCCTGGTAGACAGCTTTGCGCAGGCCTTCGCCAATGCGAGGGAAGTGGGCTTCGACGGTGTCGAGATCCACGCCGCGAACGGCTACTTCTTCGAGCAGTTCATGAATCCAGTGCTCAATACGCGTAGCGACCGCTACGGCGGCGGCAGCCTGGAAGACCGCACGCGTTTCCTGATGGAAGTGGTCGACGCGGCGGTGCGTGAATTGGGCCCGGGCCGCGTGGGCGTTCGCCTGTCGCCCTTTGGCGTCTACAACTCCATGCCGGCGGACCCGGATGCGGAAGGCACGTTGCTGTACCTCGCCCGGGAGCTCGGTCGCCGTGGCGTCGCTTACCTGCACCTGCTTTACGAGCTGATGCCCACCGGAAACATGGAGAGCGCAGAGTTCAAGAAACACCACGTGGACCATGCGGTGCTTGCCAAGGCGCGCGAGGCGTTTCCCGGGACCATCATCTGGTGTGGCGGCTTCGACAGCCGCGAGGCCGCTCAGGAAGCGCTCGACACCGGACTGGTCGACATGATCGCGATCGGCAGGCCCTTCATCGGGAATCCCGACCTCGTCGAGCGCCTCCGGCACGACTGGCCGTTGATCGTCGCGGATCGCTCCACCTATTACACCCGGCGTGGCGCGGTGGGGTTCACGGATTTTCCCGACTACTCGCCCGAGACCTCCCTGGCGTAGGTTGAAAGTCCTCAGTCAGGTTTAAAGTCGCCACGGCCCTGGAGCCGCACATGACCTTGTGTTACGACGCACGGCAGGGTACGTGGCGACTGACCGGCCGACGCGATGTTTCCGGGCGGGCATGGAACGTGAGGCGCCGCGCGCATCGCAACCGCAGTAGGATAGGAGACATACTTCAGGGGAATGACGAATGATTCGCAGCGCCGCGGTTACATTCCTGGTTGCCCTGTCTTGCACTGTTTCAAGCATATACGCGAAGGATGCCCTTGCGCCCGTGGAAGCACGGGTACCGTTTCCACCCGATGCGTTCACCGGCACGGACGGCAAGGTTCATCTGGCCTATGAACTTCACGTCACTAATTTCTATGGCGACTCAGGCGCGCTGAAACCGAAGGGCTTGGAGGTTTTCGCCGACGATTGGGCATCGCCGGTGCTGACTCTCGATCAGGAAGCGCTGTCCAGACTGGTCCGGCCAACACCTGTCGAGAATGCGCCCGTTGCGATCTTGCCCGGAAAGCGGACGGTGATTTTTGTCTGGATCACGTTGCCTGCCGGCGCGCCCTTGCCGCACAAGCTGCGCCACCACGTGGACTTTGAAACCGACAAACACAGCCACGTAGCACTCGATGGAGCGGTCGTAAACGTGATCGACCGGAAGCCCATGGTCCTGGGACCGCCGCTGCGTGGCGGACGCTGGCTGGCTCATGAAGGACCCGGGGCGGCGCAGTCGCATCATTGGGGAAGCCTGGTTGCCGTGAATGGCGATCTCACGATCCCCCAGCGCTATGCCCTCGACATGGTAGGTGTCGACGGGGCGGGGCATGCGATGCGGTCGGGTGTGAAGGACATGCAGAAGACCACGTATGCAGACTGGGTCGGTTATGGCGCGGAGGTGATTGCTGTCGCCGATGGCGTCGTGCGTGATGCGCGGGACGGCGAGCAGGAGCATCGACCTCTTACTCCACAGCCGGAGCCAACGTCCTTGACCGCCGATGGCTTATTCGGCAACTACATCGTGCTGGAAATCGCGCCAGGAACTTTCGCCAGTTATGCGCATTTGAAGAAGGGCAGCGTCAAGGTCAAGCCCGGCGAGCACGTGCACCGCGGCCAGCTGCTGGCGCAGCTGGGTCAGTCCGGCAATTCGGCTGCGCCGCATTTGCACTTCCAGCTGTCCAGCGCGGTAACATTCGAAGGATCGGAGGGACTGCCGTACGTGTTCGACAGCTTTGAATACCTGGGAGCCGAATCGGAGGCACAGCTGTTCGGACAGGGCGAGGCGTGGAAAGCGCCAACGGGAGAGCGCAGGCGAGCGGAGTTGCCGCTGAACGATGTGGTGGTTCATTTCTGATTCGTAGGAAAGGGAAGGTGCTGCCTGGCCGCTGTCAGGGCCGGTCCGCCTTGGCGAAGTGCGCCATCTGATCCGCGTGGGCCTTCTTGAAGGACGCGCGATCGGTGGCGCGCATCATGTAGCCGCGGCAGGCGGGATAATCGGCCAGTCCGTCGAAACGTTCGATGAGGCGGAACACGTCGGCCATGAGAATGTCGGCGACGGAGAACGTGCCGGCCAACCACGTACGGTCGGCCAGCACCTTCTCCATGCGATCCAGCCGGAGCTTCACGAACGAATCGAGTTGTTTTCCGCCGGGTGATTCGAATGAATCGCCCCAGAAATGGAACAGGCCCCAGGGCAGGCTGGCCATTTCGACGGAGTTGAGCGCGGCGAGTGTCCACTCGCGGACCTCGCTGCGGCCACGCGCGTCCGCCGGCATGAGCTTCTCACTCAGTTCCGCGAGGTGCAGCAGGATGGCGCCGCTTTCGAAAATCGAGATGTCGCCATCGGTCAGCCACGGAATCTGCCCGAAAGGCTGGCGCGACAGGTGCTCGGGGCCTCGCTTGTCGAAGGGCACGCTTTCGACGCGGTAGGGCAGGCCGGCTTCTTCCAGCGCCCAGCGCACGCGCAGGTCGCGCACGTAGCCACGCGGCATTTCGGGCACCCAGTCGAAGGTGGTGAGGGTAAGCTCGGCCATCAGCGATCTCCCATGAAATACGATAGCTTGTCGAGGAAGCCCTTCCAGCCGGCTTCGTGGCTGTCGCGCGCGGCTTCGTCGGGGAGCTGCTCGTGGATCAGCGTCACTTCGGTGCCGCCGTCGACTGGCCTGAGCAGGAAGGTCACCAGCGATTCGCGCTCCGGGCTGCCCGCCCATTCCCAGGTGAAGACGAGCTTCTCGTCGGGAACGATTTCGCGGTACACCCCAGTGGGGTTGTGCTCGCTGCCGTCGAGCAGCCGGAACACGATGTCGAAGCGTCCACCCGGACGCAGGTCCGCTTCGGCGCGAAGGGTCGGGCCCGCATCGGGACTCCACCATTGGATCATGAGTTCGGGCTTCGTCAGTGCCGCATAGATCCTGGCGGGCGACGCCTTGATCAGGCGTACGAGGGTCAGGCTTGGTAGCGTCTTGTTCAAGGCAGTTCGTCCTTTTCCACGAAGGCGGCGAGTCGATCGAGGCTGGCGCTCCAGAAGCGTTCGTAACGCTTGAGCCAGTCCATGGCCTCACGCATCGTTTCCACAGATAGGTGGACGGACACGGTCCGGCCCGCCTTGGTGCGCGTGATCAACCCGGCATCCGCCAGTACGTCGAGGTGTTTCATCATCCCGGGGAGCTTCAGCGACAGCGGGCGGGCGAGTTCACTCACCGACAGGCCGGGCTCCGACTCAAGCCGAAGCAGGATGGCCCGCCGGGTCGGATCGGCGAGGGCGGCGAACGTGCGGTCCAGGGCGGCGGATTGATACTTCACCATGTGGCGAAGTATTCCGCTCATTCGAAGCCCAAGTCAAGCGCTACCTGCTTCGCGCGCTGCGCATGCCGGCGACTATCTTCATCCCCGCGCGCACGCTCATTTCGCGATACCCGGCCGTCTCGACGCCGTATGCCGCTACCCGCGACTTCTCGTCGTGATGCAGCCCCCAACCGAACTGCTTCACCAGCGGTGAGCATCGCAGGCATGCCTGCGAGCGCGAGAAGAATTCGGCCCGCGCCTGCGGCCGGTCCTTCCTGGCGATGCCGTTGCGGATCGCGTGCACTTCGAAGAGCAGGTCGTCGCTCGTGTAGTGATAGGGTTTCGCGGCGAGCAGGCTGTACTGGATCTGGGCGATCGTCCCGGTGCGCGCGGGTTCCGTCCCCTCGACGGCCCTGCTGTCGGCGGACACGGTGATGAAGGTGTTCACGTAGTTCGTCGTCATGCGGCCACCAAAAAGTTTTCCGGGGGATGTCGATCTTCGAGGGGGTCGTTCGTCGTATGAGTAACAGGCCCGAGAGGCCGGATCAACAGGAGAGGGGCCATGCGTGTGTTGGTGATCGTCAAGGCGACCGAAGAGAGCGAGAAGGGCTTCGACCCGACGCCGGAGGCCAGGCAGATGTTGGAGGACATGGGAAGATTCAACGACGAACTCGAGAAGGCGGGCGTCCTGCTATATGCCGAGGGCCTCAGGCCCTCGTCGGCAGGCAAGCGTGTCGCCTTCAACGGTAACAGGCGGACGGTGATGGATGGTCCCTTTGCCGAGGCGCGCGAACTCGTCGCCGGCTTCTGGCTCTGGCAAGTCAAGGACATGGACGAGGCCGTTGCCTGGGTGAAGCGTTGCCCGAACCCGCACATGAGCCCGAGCGTCATCGAGATCCGGCCGGTGTACGAGATGGAAGACCTGATGGAGGACATCAAGCCATGAGCATCACGATCACCGCTTTCGACCGTTCGCCGGATGGCGGCATGGGCCTTGCGCGCGACACGCGCGTTCGCTGGGCGCTCGAGGAAGTGGGCCAGCCTTACGACGTGCGCCTGGTGACGTTCCAGGCCATGAAGGAACCGGCACATCTGCAAAGACATCCGTTCGGCCAGATTCCGACGCTCGAGGAAGACGGACTGTGCCTGTTCGAGACGGGAGCGATCGTCTTCCACCTCGCCCAGCGCTATCCGGGCCTGCTGCCGCCGGAGCCGAACGCGCGTGCGCGGGCGATCTCCTGGATGTTCGCCGCACTCAACACGGTGGAACCACCGATCCTCGACCTGACGACGGTGAAGATCCACGAAGGCGACAAGCCATGGAGCAACGAGCGCTGGCCACTGGTCACGGATCGCGTGCGCCAGCGGTTCCAGATGCTCTCCGCTCACCTGGGCGATGCCGAATGGCTGGATGGCGAGTTCAGCGCCGGCGACCTCATCATGGTGTCGGTGCTGCTGCGGTCGAGGATGTCGGGTGTCCTCGGTGAATTTCAGAATCTTGCCGACTACGTGGCTCGCGGGGAGGCGCGTCCCGCTTATCGGCGGGCATTCGACGCGCAGCTGGCAGTAAATACCAGGCTCTGACGCTTCTTGCTTGCTACGACGTCAATGCGACGACGAAGTCCAGGAACGCCCTGGACTTCGCCGGCACATGGTGGCGGGAGGGCAGGTACGCATAAAGGGGGAAGCGCTCGTCCATCCAGTCCGGAAAAAGATTGACCAGGCGGCCTTCGCGGATCAGGGGTTCGGCTGCCAGCAACAGCATCTGCGCAACGCCGACGCCGGATACGCAGGCATGCACCAGCGCGCCGGGGTCGTTCACCGTGATCTTGCCGTGGGTCTCGACGGTCAGCTTCCGGCGCTTGCGATGGAATTCCCAGTCGAACGGCCTGCCTGTTTCCGGATCGCGGAATTCAAGGCATGCGTGCTTTCCATTGCCCAGATCCTGCGGCTGGGCGGGCTGCCCGTGGCGGGCAAGGTAGGCGGGAGCGGCAACCGTGACCACGGCGGTTTCCAGCAGTTTCCGGGCCACGAGGCTGGACGATCGCGGTTCACCGAAGCGCAGGGCCATGTCGAAGCCTTCCGTCACCAGGTCGCCGAGATGATCGCGGGCGAGGAACTCGAGCGACAGCTCGGGATAATTCTGCATGAAGCGGCTAAGCGGGGCGCCGAGCAGGAAGCCTGAAGCGACCGGGTCGAGGTTGATCCGCAACCTGCCGCGCACCGCCGCCGCGCCACCCGCCGCCATGGCCGCGGCTTCCTCCATGCCCAGCACGTGCGGCATCACCTGCTCGTAGAACCGTCGGCCCTCTTCGGTCAATGAGACGGAGCGCGTGGTCCGGTTGAACAGTCTGATCTTCAGGCGCCGTTCCAGCCGCGCGATGGCCCGGCTGACGCCCGGGGGCGACATGCCGACCAGATCCGCGGCAGCAGTGAAGCTGCCCGCGTCGACGATGGCGGCAAAGACGCTGATACCGCTGGAAAGGTTCTCGCCGGTGGAACGCATTGGATTAATGACGTCAGGTCAGGGAAGTAATGACACTCATATCATTTAGTTTTTTATCGCTCACGTCCAGCATGCCCTTCTCGTCCACTTACGAAGGAGCAAAAGGCATGTTTGCGCTCACCGGCATCACGGGAAAGGTTGGAGGCGCCATGGCGCGCAGCTTGTTGGCAGGAGGCTCGAAGGTACGCGCCGTGGCACGGGACCCGGGGCGGGCCCGCGAATGGGCGGAGCGCGGTTGTGAAGTCGCTGTGGCCGACATGGGCCATGCCGCCGCGCTCGCGGAAGCCTTCGCAGGAGCGGAAGGCGTCTTCATCCTGCTGCCGCCCACGTTCGATCCCACGCCGGGATTCCCTGAATCCTCAGCCATCGTCAGCGCCGTGCGCACGGCACTCCTGGCGGCGCGTCCCGGCAAGGTCGTCTGCCTCTCGACCATCGGCGCCCAGGCCACGCAGGAGAACCTGCTGACCCAGCTCACGCAGATGGAACACGCACTGAGCGACCTTCCCATGCCGGTGACCTTCCTTCGTCCCGGCTGGTTCATGGAGAACGCCAGTTGGGACGTAGCCCAAGCGCGCGAAACGGGCGTTATAGCGAGCTTCCTGCAACCGCTCGATCGCGCCGTGCCCATGGTCGCCACGGCGGACGTGGGCCGTGTTGCCGCCGATTTGCTCAAGCAAGACTGGAACGGCATGCGCGTGGTGGAACTGGAAGGGCCGGTACGCGTCGCACCGAACGACATCGCCGCCACCTTTTCGCGCTTGCTGGCTCGTTCCGTGCGGGCAGAAGCCGTCCCGCGCGACACCTGGGAAACACTCTTCCGCTCGCAAGGCATGCGCCATCCGCAGCCGCGCATGCGCATGCTCGACGGGTTCAACGAAGGATGGATCGACTTCGAGCAGGACCGCGCGAACATCGTCCGGGGCGTGGTGACCCTGGAGACGGTGCTGCGGGAGTTGGTCCGGTCTCCGTAATGTCCGGGCGCTTCAGAGCGGAGCTGGGACGAGTTGCTCCCAGCGTTCGCTCATCGCCGCCACGCTCTTCTGCACGAAGCGCACGAAGTTCAGCGTCACGTCGCTCACGACACGGCCGGACATAGTGAGCGCGTGCAAGGGCAGCGGTGTGGGCTCGAATGGCTCGAGGATCGCGCGAAGGCGGCCGTTTCCGAGGTCGTCGGCGACCATGTAGAGCGGGAACTGTCCGAAGCCTACGCCCGCGCGAACGGCGGACAGCAGGGCGCCGAGGTCGGCAGAAGCCATGCGGCCGTTGCGCCGTCGCGGCGCCAGCCCGCGGAACATCCAGTAACCGGAGGTTTCGCTGGCATAACTGACGCAATGTGCCTCGTCCAACTGTGCCGGGTGTTCCGGCGAGCCCAGGCGGCGCACGAGGTCGGGGCTGCCGACGGTGACGAAGCGCACGCTGCCCAGCGAGCGGGCGACGATGTCCCCGCTGTCGGGAAGCGTTTCGCGCAGGCTGAAGATCACGTCGGCCTGCTGGCGAAGCAGCGACTCGATGTCATTGGCGCCGGTGCTGACGGCCAGCCGGACCTTGGGATGGATGGCCGCGAAGCCCGGGAGGACTTCCGCCACCAGCGGCGACAGCAGGCCCTGCGCCTCGATCCGCACCAGGCTGCTGGGCGCGCCCGGCGTCGCGGCCGCCTGTTCGGCAGCGCTCGCGGCTTCGCACATCGCAGCGGCATGCCGATAGACCCGCTCGCCGGTGGCGGTGACGGCGAACTGTCGTGCCGTGCGATGCAGGAGGCGTGCACCAAGGCGTTCTTCGAGCGCGATGATGCGCCGGCTCAACAGCGAGCGTGTCGTGCCCAGCCTCAGTGCGGCTGCGGAGAAGCCGCCGGCTTCGATCACCTGCACCAGCAGGAACAGGTCGTCGAGATTATTGATTCGTTCCATACACTGCACGCCGGGCAAGCGCCGCGACGTTTCAACCTCATTCTGCGATGGCACCCCTACGTGCCAGCGTCAGTCTAGGCAAATGTTACAGGCGCAATCTTTGGGCGCGCGTGAAATTCCTTTGCCGGAGGGGAAATTTGTCGTACTAACGCCGTATACTGAGCCCAAAACGTACCGGCCAACGGTACGGGCAGTCCGTAGGGGGACCTCCACATGTCCATTCAGGATTCGCACATCCTGGTCATCGACGATGCGCCGGAGAACATCCGTGAGTTGTTGCAGGCCCTGCGGACGCAGCCCTGGCGTATGACCCTCGCCACCACCGCCGAGCAGGGCTATCGCAGGGCACAGGCGCTGGTGCCGGACCTCATCCTGCTTGACGTGCGCATGCCGGGCATGGACGGATTCGCCCTGTGCCGGCTCCTCCAGGAATTGCCGCGTGCCCGATCCACGCCCATCCTCTTCCTCACTTCCGCGGCCAGTGCCGAGGAGCGGCTGGAAGGGCTCAACCATGGCGCCGTCGATTACATCCTGAAATCCTGCGACCCGGCGGAGGTGATCGCGAGGGTGCAGATCCACCTCCGGCTCGCGCGGCGCGCGGAGGTTCCGGAAGTCGCCACCGAAGCGGCGACCACGCGGGACGAGGCGACGCTGCGCGCTGCCATCCGCCTGATCAGCCGCCGCCTGTCCAGCCAATTCACGCTCGAGGAGATCGCCGCGGGTGTCGGCACCTACGACAAGCGCCTGTCTTCGATCTTCCGCCAGCAGCTGGGCATGACGGTGTTCGCGTGGATTCGCGAGGAGCGGCTGCGCAAGAGCCGCGAACTGCTGGCCGACACGGCGCTCGGGATGCAGGAGATCGCCGAGAACATCGGCTTCCGCAGCGCGTGTAATTTCACCACTGCGTTTCGCGAGCGCCTGGGCGTGACACCCAGCGAGTACCGCAAGGCGGCGCGGCAAGGCGCGGTCGACATGGTCGCCCGTGCCCGCTAGGCCCTTCTTCACGGTCATGGCTTCCCGTTGGCGCGGTTTGCTGGCCGCACTGCTGCTGGCGAGCGTGGGCGGATGGCCGTGGTTGGCGGATGCGTCGGCTGTCCAGTTACCGCTTACGGTTTATGCGCAGGACAGTGGCCTCACCAGCCTGTCGGTGGTGCGCCTGTTCGCCGATCACGACGGTTTCATTTGGGTCGGTACCGAAAAGGGGCTGTACCGGTTCGATGGCCTCGGCTTCAACGCGATAGGCAAGGACCGCGGATTCCAGACGTCCGAAGTGATCGCGCTCGCCGAGGATGCGGAAGGCCATCTGTGGGTAGCCTCGCGCGCAGGCCTGCAGCGGCGTGGCGAGGACGGCAACTTCGTCTGGGTAAATCCCGGCGGGAAGCCGATGTTCGCCGACCGCGGGCAGACCGTGGCCGGCGACGAGGGCGGCAGCATGCTGATCGTGAGCGGCCATCGTTTGCTGCGTCTCAGCCGTGACGTCTCCGGGGGATGGAGCTCTACGCCCCTGCTTGCCGGCGCGCCGGGTCAGGCCGACGTGAGCGCCGTGCTCCACCGCAGCGGCACTACCTGGTTCGGCTGCGGCAGCGAACTGTGCCGCATGCGCAACGGCGTCTTCACCCGTTATGGTGCCGATCGCGGCGTCCCCGCGGACAAATGGCTAGGCATCCTCGCCTCGCGCGACGGTAGCCTCTGGGTACGCGGCATCCGGCATGTCATTCGCCTGCCCGCGGGCGCGGCCAGGTTCGAGGAGCACGGTATTCCCGACGGCCACACCGAGGTGGCCGCGTCCAGCATCGACATCGTGGAAGATCGGGCAGGACGCATCCTCACGCGCACCGACGTGGGCGTCGCACGCTGGGATGGCGCCCACTGGGACCTGTTCGACACAGGTAACGGCGTGCCCGACGTAGGCATCTCGTCGATGGCGGCCGACCGGGACGGCATGATCTGGATGGGCACCTACGGCCGCGGCGTCTTCTACTGGAGCAATGCCGACGCGGTAGAGAACTGGACCGCTGCGCAGGGCCTGAGCGGAAGCCTGGTCTGGTCGATCGCCCGCGGCGATGCGCGTTCCATCTGGCTTGCCGGGGAGGCCGGCGGCGAGGTGATCGTGCCAGGCGAGGGCAGGGCGCATCGCTGGCCGCTGACCGTGCCACCGCCGAACCAGGCGCATGCCGTGATCGCGGATGCGAGCGGGGCCATCTGGTATTTCCTCTTTGACGGGCGCGTACTGCGCTACGACCCGGCGACGGGGCGCAGCACCGACATCGCGACGCTTCCCTACCTGGTGCGCGGCGCGTACCTGGACCGTGCGGGGCACTACTGGGCGTATACGCTCGGCGGGCTCTACGAGGTGGACCCGGTCGCGCGCAAGGCGACGCCCGCAGCGCCCGGACTCATTCCGCCCACCATGTGCTCGGATGTGGCCGAGGACGTGGAAGGGCGTCTCTGGGTCGCGTGCAGTTCCGGTCTCTACCGGCACAACGCAAGCGGCTGGGCGCGCGTACGCGTCCTGCCGGAAGAAGCGTCCGGCGGCTACGAAAACGTGGCGGTCACGCCTGACGGCCGCTTGTGGCTGAGTTCTCTGCAACCAGGCCTGCTGGTGGGGCACGTGGGCGATGAGGCGGAACTGAAGGTGGCGCCGGTCGCCGATCCGCTGCTCGCCGACACCCGCTTCTATTTCCTGAGGCCCGACCGGAGCGGCCGTCTGTGGGCCGGCGGCGGCAACGGCGTCGACGTGCTGGACGGCAGCGGCTGGGTCCGGCTGTCGATGCGCGACGGCTTACTGTGGGACGAAACCAATCACGGCGCGTTCTTCGCGGACAGCGACGGCACGGTGTGGATCGGTGCGCCAATCGGGCTCACCCATGTGCTCGATCCCGGCCAGCTGCTCGCCGCGCGCCAGATCCGTCCGCTGCTGCTCGCCGCGGCCTATGGCAAACGAGATGTGGCGCCGGACGCGGCCCTGCCGTTCCGGGATGCCGCTGCGCTTGTCCTGCGCTTCGGCGTGTCCGGCAACAGCGCCGGGCATCCCGTGCGGTTCCGCTACCGGCTGTCCGGTGTGGACGACGGCTGGGTGGAGACGCCCCAGCGGGAAGTCCGCTACGCGTCACTGCCGCCGGGACACTACCGCTTTGAACTCAAGGCGGTAGACGTGAACCGGCGCAGCGAATCGGAGCCCGTGGCCCTCGAGCTCACGGTGTCGCCGCCCTGGTGGCTCACACCCTGGGCCTATCTCGGCGCCGCCGTCCTGGCCGTCATCGTCGTCGCGCTCGCCTGGCGCTGGCGCACGCGACTGCTCATCGCCCACGCGCAGCGCCTCGAGGGCCTCGTGCAGGAGCGCACGGCGGAATTGCGCCAGTCGCTGCAGGCCCGGCGCATCCTGCTGGCCCATGTTGGGCACGATCTGCGGGCCCCGCTGGGAGCGATCATGGGCGCGGTCCGGCAGTGGCGCGTTGGCAGCACCTTGCGCGACTACCCGCTGATCATCGAACGCCACGTACGCCAGCAGATGGAGCTGATCGACGACCTGCTGGAGTTCTCGCGCGGGGAGCTGACCGAGCTGGAGCTCGAACCCCTGCCGGGCTACCTGCATGGCTTCCTGCACGACGTGGCGGAACAGGCCGTGCTGCTGGTGGAACGCCACGGCAACCGCTTCGAATGCCGCTTCGACGACAGGCTGCCCGCCGTCGTGGTCGCCGACTTCCGCCGCCTTCGCCAGGTGCTGCTCAACCTGCTCGGCAACGCGGCCAAGTTCACCCACGACGGCCTGGTGGTGTTCCGTGTCGATGCGGTGCCCGACCAGGCGGGGCGCGCCAGGCTGGTTTTCTCGGTCGAAGACACCGGCATCGGCATCGACGCCGAGGCACTCGAGTCGTTGCAGCAGCCATTCATGCGCGGGAGCAACGCCACCCAGCACGAAGGCAATGGCCTTGGTCTCTCCATCGTCGTGCAGCTGCTCCAGCACATGAATGCGCGCCTGGACGTGGAGTCGGAGCCCTCGAGCGGCAGCCGCTTCACGTTCGGCCTGGACGTGGAAGTGGCGGACGAGGACTCGCTCGAGCCCGAGCTGGAGGCGGGTGGCGATATCGGTGAGGTGGACGGCGAGGGGAGGGTGATCCTGGTCGTCGAAGCGCATGCGGCGAGACGCGCGGTGCTGTGCGACCTGCTCGACGGCTACGGTTTCCAGAGCGTTGCCGTGGCCGACGCGCCTTCGGCGCTGGAAGTCGTGCGCCGCGAAGCGCCGGCCCTGGTGATCACGGAACAGCGCCTCCCCGGTGCGGACGGCTGGCGACTGCTGCAGGCGATCCGGCTGATCGATCCGGCGTTGCCGGTGCTGCTCTACGCGGCGAGGTCGCCTCGCCGGCCTCCCGAGGACACGCTTCGCTTCGACGGCGTGCTGCTCAAGCCGGCGACGGCGGCGGAATTGATGGCGAACGTGACGCGCCTGATGGCGGTCGCCGTTGACCCGTGACGCGGGTGATAAGAGGCCCCGCGGGGACGCCGAGTGCTGGCTTCACATTTACGTCGGTAATCCGACTTCCCCTCTGGCAAAAGTCGACGTGCCGTCGAACCGGTACGCAATGCTCGCAAACGCGGTCATTGCCGCGTCAGTTTTTTGACTCGCGCCAGAAGACTTTTGCGCAAGGGGACGACCGTCACGCCGCGCATGACGCAAGGTCCCAATGAAATGACTTTCCCGTTTCATCGCTGACACATAGCATCGCTCCTGCCGCTGTGACCTGTTTCACAGCTTGAACGCCGACACCTGTACCCGAGAGCTTCGCGGCACTCGGGATAGAGGCTGTTGGCCCGAAACAAGCCCGTCAACTCTGCAAGGCGACCCATGTCAGGGACCAAGTCATCGAACCCCTTCCGTCCTCGTGCCCACCGCTACGCGCTGGAGCCCCGGCAGATGTACGACGGTGCGGCACTTGTCGAGGCAGCCCATCATGTCGATCCCGCGCATGCGGCGCATGACGCGGGCAAGTTCCAGAGCCCTGCGACCGAGCAGCCCGGACATCGCGAAGCGGCAACGTCGCCGCCTGCGCCCGCGGCCAGCGCGCCGGCACCCGCCCAGGTGTACGTGGTGGACCAGAGCGTGGCCAACTGGCAGTCGCTGGTGTCCCAGCTTCCGCAAGGCAGCCAGGTGGTGGTGCTGGACGGCAAGTCGTCCGGTCTGTCACAGATCGCGGACGCGCTGCGCGACGAGCACGACATCGGCGCCATCCACATCATCAGCCACGGTACCAGCGATTCGATTTCGCTCGGCAGCGACACCGTCACGGCGGCGAACGTCGCCGCGTTCAAGACCCAGCTCGGCGAGATCGGCGCTTCCCTGTCCACCGATGGCGACATCCTTCTTTACGGTTGCGACGTGTCCAGCCACGACACGGCGCTGGTCACCCAGCTGGGCCGGCTGACCCAGGCCGACATCGCCTCGTCCACCGATGCCACGGGCGCCGCCGCGCTCGGCGGCGACTGGACGCTGGAAAGCTCGGTCGGGCACATCGAGGCACGCTCGCTCTCGTTCGACTATGACGGTCTTCTCGTCGCCCCCACGCTTGCCACGAGCAGCAAGGGCATCACGGTATCCGAGCCCAGCTCGCTGAACGCGACGGGGGCGGATCGCAGCACGCTCACCGGCTGGACCATCGTCGATGACGGCGTGGGCGGCAACAACGTGACTGTCACGGCGGTCGTCGCGGACCCCAGCAAGGGGCATATCGAATCGGGCACAGGCGGCACCGTGGTCGCCGGTGGCTTCAGCTTCACCGGCACCGCGTCCGCCGCACAGGCGTGGCTCAACCAGCTGAGTTTCGTGGCGGCCGACGTGGAGCTCGGCAACACGGCGGCGAAGACCACGATCGAAGTCACCGTCAAGGACGCGCAGAACCTGTCCGCCACGCAATCGCTCGACGTGACCATCACGCCATCGAACGATCCGGTCTCCGTGGCCGATGCCACGAAGAACGTGCAGGAAGTGGACAGCTCGGGCAACCAGAGCGTCACGGTCATCGGCACCGACACCCTGCATGCCATCGACAGCGAAGTCGACCTGTCGCACACGCAGACGCCGGCGCAGATCGTCTACAGCGTGACCGGCCTGCCGCAGTACGGGTATCTGACCCTCGGCGGCGTTCGCCTCGGCGCGGGCTCCGTGTTCACCCAGCAAGACGTGATCGACGGCAAGCTGGCCTATGTGCATACCGCCACGGGTGCGCAGCAGGACCTGGCCGACGGCTTCACGGCGCGCGTGAACGATGGCGCGACGCCGCTCGGCCAGTCGGATACCGTCCACATCACGCTCAACGTCGTGCCGGTGAACCAGGCCCCGACCATCGACGGGAAGGGCATGGTGTACGAGGGCCAGCCGCGGAATGCGGTGGATACCGGCAACGTCGGCCAGTACATCGTCGCCGGCAGCGGCGACGATCCGCAGGATACGTCGCTGCAGATCACCATTACCTCGCTGCCGACACACGGCACGCTGTACTTCAACGGCGTGGCGGTCACCCTCGGCCAGACCTTCGATTACGCCCAGCGCAACCTGCTCACCTACAGCAACGACGGCGTCGATGGGGTCGCCCAGGATACCTTCGGCGTGCGCGTGACCGACCTTGGCGGCGGCACCGGCACGCCCGCTTCGACAGACGGCACCATCACGCTCGACATCCACGCGGTGGACGACGACCCGGCCCTGGATCCGGCCAGCACGCGCGACGCGACGGTGACCGCGACCGGAAACGGTACGGCGGGGCCGTACTCGGTGGTCCTGACGGCGGCCATGATCGGTGCGACCGACGTCGATTCGCCTGAGCAGAACATCACGTTCATCACCAGCCAGGCAGGTCTCACCCACGGCTACCTGCTGCTCAACGGTGCGGAACTGGGCGACGGCGCTACCTTCACCATGGCGGACATCCGCGCCGGGCGCGTGCAGTACGTGCAGAAGACAGGCGCTGTTGCCGGCGACCAGGACACCTTCAATTTCCAGATCGTGGACAACACCGAGGCCCTGCGCTGGAAGGCTGACGGATCCACCTTCACGCGCATCGGCGGCGACTACACCGGCGGCACGCCCACGGACACGCTGCACAACTACAACTTCACGATCCATCTCGCGCCGACGCCGGCCGGCAATGGCGGCACGTTCCCCATACACGATGCCACCACCGCCCACCAGGACTCCACCTACGCCGGCGTCGATCCGAGCGGCAATGCCATTGGTACCGTGGACGAGGGCGGCAGCATCGTCCTGCACGGCACGACCACGAACGGAAACCCGACCGATTTCGCACATGTGCCGGCGCTGAGCTATACGGCGCAGGGCGTCGATCCTTCGCAGGTGGTCTATACCTTCCTGGGCTTCACCAACGATGCCGGCATCACGACCGAGGCGGGCAAGCTGCAGAAGTTCGTCGGCGGCACCTGGGTGGACGTCTCCGCATATGGCAGTTTCACGCAGGCCGACCTCAATGCGGGGAACGTCCGCTTCCAGCACGATGGCGACAGCGAAAACTTCCACGTCAAGGCCAATTTCTCCGTCACCGCCGGCATCGTCACGATCCAGAACGGGCAGCCGACAGTCGACAACTGGTCGCCTTCGTTCGACATCTACATCAACCCGACCAACGACCTGCCGACCGTCGTCGGCTCGTCGAACACGGTGATCAACGAAGGCCAGACCGCGTACATCACCAAGGGCCAGCTCGGACTCGCGGACCCCGACGATGCGGCAAGCCAGGGTTACCTGGAGAACTCGGCCACGTTGCCGGGCGGCGGTACGAACTACGCGTACAACAACGACGTCACCGGCGCCAACGCGCTCAAGTTCATCGTCACGTCGCTGCCCCAGGGCGGCACGCTGGAGTATTTCAACGGCACCAACTGGCAGGCCGTGACGGCAGGCATGCTGCTGGACGCCTCGCTCATCACCGACGACGCGAGCACCACCGGCCTGCGCTTCGTCAGCAATGGTTCCGAAGTGCGCAGCGCCACCTTCACGGTGGAGGCGCAGGATCGCTGGGGCGCGCGTTCGGCCACCGATGCCGATGTCACCATCCAGATCACCAACGTCAACGACGCCCCGCAGATCGCGAAGGATCCGACCCAGGCCGATCCGGCGGTGCCCAGCGATTCGCCGAACAACATCGGCGGCACGCCGGCCAACAATCCGCTCACCGTGGCGGAGGGCGGCTATGGGCAGATCACCTCGGCCATGCTGCAGGCGTACGATCCCGACAGCAGCGACCAGCAGGTCCAGTACACCATCACGAGCGGGCCCGCGCACGGGCACATCGCCATTTCGACCGACGGTGGCGTGACCTTCCACTTCCTCGGTACCGGCTCATCCTTCACCCAGGCTGACGTGACCGCGGGCCGCATCTATTACATCAACGACGGCACGGAAGCGACCGGCGTCGCGTATCCCGGCACGCCGGACGACAAGTTCGGCTTTACCGTATCCGATGGCGACAAGGAGCAGGCCGGCAACGAGTTCTGGGTGTACACGAGCCCGACGAACGACGCGCCGAAGGTCACGGCTCCCACGGGTCCGATCGATCTGGACAGCGCCAATCCGCAGCACAATGAGGTCCCGGGCTTCAGCGTCTCCGATCCCGATCTCACGACCGTGGGCGGCGGTGAAACCGACTATATGCAGGTCACGATCCGCCTGCTGAATGCCGACGGCAGTGCGTTCCACGCCGGCGACTACACGGGCGATGGCGTTTCCATCGGCAGCGGCGCCGGCAGCGGCGTGCTCGTGGATGCGGACAAGAACGGCGTGAACGACTATCTCGTTCTCACCGGGACGCGCGCGCAGATCAATGCCGCGCTCGCCGGCCTCACGGTGACCTTCGCAGGAGACCAGGACGCGAAGTACCAGGTGCAGGTGATCGCGGACGATCGCCTGCGTGACGGCAGCGGCAACCTCGCCGGCGGCGCCAACGGCGGCGCGGTCAACCAGTCGCCGACCGCCGGCACCGGCAGCGGCACGGCCACGAGCCCGGTCGATGCCACGAACTACGACTGGTACAACGACGCCGTGCCGGCGAACAGCGGCAACATCTCGGCGGCCGCCGTGGACGTACGCGCCTCCAGCGTGAACGAACCGGCGGTCATCGGCGGTTCGGCGACGCCGGTGCCGGTGTACGAAGACCAGCCGACCTTCATCGGCGGCAGCTTCGTCGTGAGCGATCCGGAATCCGCCGCGTTCGATACGCCGGTGACGGTGACCCTGGACGTTGGCAGCGGCGTGCTCGGCATCGGCGGGGCGGGCGGGCAGACCAGCGCCACGGCGAGCGCCGCAGGCAGCCGCGCGGTGACGATCACCGGTGACAATACGGGCCATCTGGTCCTCACCGGCCGGGCCAGCGACATCCAGGCGCTGCTCAACGACGCGACCAAGGGCCTCACCTACCAGAGCGCCGCGAACGTCAACCACGACCTCAACGGTGCCACCGCGGGTGACGTGTCGCTCACCATGCACTTCGACGACGGCGGTTCGCGGATCGGCGGCGACACCGGCAGCGGCAGCGTTGCCAACAATCCGGCCGATGTCGTGATCGCGCTCGACATTATCGCGGTCAACGACGCCCCCACGGTCTCGGCCGGCAGCGGCATCGTCTATCTCAACGGCAGCACCCCGTTGCCCGGGTTCAGCGTCGGCGACGTCGACTATACCGACGGCGGCGGTATCACCGCCGGCGAGCAGGATTTCGTCCAGGTCACCGTGCGCATCACCGATGCGGCCGGCAATCCGCTGGCCCAGTCGGCTTATGCGAACATCGTGCTGGGCTCCAGCACGAGCGGCAGTGCGGGCGCGACCATCGACGGGACCTTCGACGGCACCGACGCCGCGCTGGTCATCCGTGGCACGCGCGACCAGGTGAACGCCTACCTGGCCGGTCTCACCGTGTCGATCGGCGGCAGCCTCGGCAATGCCGACCAGTCCTATCGCGTGGAAGTCATCGCAGACGATCGCCTGCGCAACGTAGCGACGGGGGCGCTGGACGGATCGAACGCCGCCAACGGCGGACAGAACGCCGCTCCCAGCGGAACCCAGCCGGTCCCGACGACGGCCGTGGATCCCTATGGCGCCATCCAGGGCGGTCTCACCCAGAACGTCGCGTCGGCATCGCGCGAGGTGTTCCCCTCGGCGGTGAACAATCCGACGGCCATCGGCGTTACCGCGCCGAACACCACCGCCGAAAGCGCCGGCGGCCATTACACGCTGAGCCATATCACCCTCGCGGATCCCGATGCGGGCACGGACAGCGTCACCGCGACGGTCACCCTGCCGGCAGGCTTCTCGGTGAACGACGTGAACGGCGTGACCGCACTCACGGGCAGCTTCGGTGGCGCGAACTACACCATCGCCGGCGACCACCGTTCCATCGTCATCACCGGTTCGATCGACCAGGTGGAAACCGCCATCAATGCCGTTGGCGTGAAGTTTCCGCCCGCGGCGAGCGGCGACAACAATGGCTCCTGGAACGGTACCTTCCAGGTGCAGGTGTCGGTCAACGACAACGGCAACCACGGCAGCCGCCCGGACCAGGGCACGCTCGACGGCGACGCCGCGGACAATGCCAGCAACGACCCCAGCACCGCCGGCGACCAGTACGGCTACCAGGACGGTGCGTCCAGCGCGCTGGTCACCACGCGCGTCTTCAACGTCACCGTCACCAGCAGCAACGCGGTCAACGAAGCCGGGCTCGCCGACGGTAGCGGCAGCCAGGGTGTGAATGGCACCCAGAGCTTCGACCTGGTAAACGACCTCGCCAGCGTGACGGTCGGCAACCCGGCCGACGGCGCCGGACACTTCGTGACGCTCACGCTCGCCCAGTTGCAGGCGCTGGCGGCGGACCCGTCCAGCGTTCCCGAATCCGCGCGGACGATCCAGACGGCCAACGGCACACTCGTGATCACGGGCTACGTGCCTGGAACGGACGATGCGCACGGCAAGCTCGTCTACCACTACGAACTCACCGGCCCGGTCAGCCAGCCTGGCGCGACCGGCAGCAGCGAGATCATCGCGATCTCCACGCGCGACGAAGCCGGTTTCACCGACAGCGGCAGCATCACCGTCAACATCGCCGACGACGTGCCCAACGCCGTCGCCGATACGGGCAGCGTGAACGAGGATGGCGCAGCCCTCAACGGCAACGTCGTCACCGGCAACGGTGGCGTGGGCACCGATCATGTCGGCGCCGACGCGACGCCCACGCCGGTGACCGGCGTCGTGGCGGGAAGCACCGGCGGACCGGTCAGCGGTCACGTCGGCAGCGACGTCACCGGCCAGTACGGCACGCTCAGGCTCAACGCCGACGGCAGCTATACCTACGTCGTCGACAACGCCAATCCCACGGTGAACGCGCTGCGCGACGGCCAGACGCTGACCGATACCTATACCTACACCATCACCGACGCCGATGGCGACGTGAGCAGCACGACGCTGACCATCACCATCAACGGCCATTCCGACGGGGGCCCGACGGTAGCGCCGGTAGACGGGAACGGTAGCGCGGACGGTCAGGTCACGGTGCACGAGGCGGGCCTGGTGGATGCGGCCGACACTTCCGAAACGGCCGGCGGCACGGTCGACATCGCCGCTGGCAATGGCCTGTCCAGCATCAAGGTGGGCGACCAGACGTTTACCCTGAGCGAACTCCGCAACCTGGGCACGACACCGAAGACGGTCACGCTGCCGGACGGCAGCACCATCGTGCTCACGGGCTTCAACGAAACCGCCCAGGTGGGCGGCGTGACGACGGCGGGCACGCTCAGCTACGTGTACACGCTGGGCCATGCCTCGGCCCAGCCGGGCACGGCGGACGGCTCCGCGAGCGTCGACCTGCTGGTGACGGATGCCGGCGGCGGCACGGTGACCGGCGCCATCGCGGTGAACATCGTCGACGACGTGCCGACGGCCCATGCCGATACCGCCGACGTCAACGAGGATGGTACGGCCGTCACCGGCAACGTCGTTGGCGGCGGCAGTGCGGGCCCCGGCGACGTGGGCGACCGCATCGGTGCGGACGTCACGGCCACGCCGGTCACCGGCGTGGCCGCGGGCACGCCCGGCGGCACGGTCAGCGGGCAGGTGGGCACGGGCGTCACCGGCCAGTACGGCACGCTCACGCTCAACGCCGACGGCAGCTACAGCTATGCGGTCGACAACAACAATGCGACGGTGAACGCGCTGAAGGACGGTGGCACGCTCACCGATACCTACACCTATACGATCACCGATGCCGACGGCGATACCAGCACGACCACGCTGACCATCACCATCCATGGCCATTCCGACGGCGCGCCGACCATCGTGCCGAACGACGGCAACGGTACGGCCGCCGGTCACGAGACCGTGCACGAGTCGGGACTTGCCGATAACGACGGCACGCAGACCGTCAGCGGCACCGTGACCATCTCCGCCGACGACGGGCTGGACAGCATCACCGTCCATGGCACCACGCTCACCGCGGCGCAGCTGGCCGCGCTCTCCAGTGGCTCGCCGCAGGTCATCACGACGGCGGACGGCACGCTCACGCTCACCGGCTATGTCTCCAGCGGTTCGATCGGTGGCGTGACGACGGGCGGGACGCTTTCGTACACCTACACGCTCGACCGCACCCTGACCCAGTCCGGCGACGGTACCGATACCTTCGCACTGACCATCAAGGACCGGAGCGGCACGGTCGTCACGG